>JAHENE010000006.1 GCA_024643305.1 Thiobacillaceae bacterium
CGGGATGAGAATGCCCAGGGTTCCGCCAGCGGCGATCACGCCTGCTGAGAGCCTGGTGTCATATCCCGCGCGTAGCATGGCTGGCAGTGCCAGCAAACCCATCAGCGTGACAACTGCGCCAACGATGCCTGTGGCAGTGGCGAAGATGGCACAAGTGACCAGGGAGGCGACAGCAAGTGAACCGGGGATGCGTGCTGTGGCAATGTGAATGGCATGGAACAGCTTCTTGATCAGGTTGGCTCGTTCAACCAGATAGCCCATGAAAAGGAATAGCGGTACGGCGATGAGTACATCACTGGTCATCACACCGTAAGTCCGCTGGACTGCGAGATCGAGGGTTTGCTGTATGGCTAATTCAGGGTTGACCGAATGGTAGGCAAGCCATGCGAACGCAACGCCCATGCCCATCAGGGTGAACGCGCTGGGGAATCCCATCATCATCGCCACAACAATCAAAGACAGCATGATGATGCCAATATGACCATTGGTGAGATGAGCCCATGGCGTAAACACGGCAATGACCAGGAGAATGATGCCCATCAGGGCGAAACCGAAGACGAGTTCTTTTTTCATGATCGCGTTTCCAGTTCCTGAACTTCGTCTTTGACCATGGCCTTGAGTTCTTCCACGTCAATTTCTTCCACATCGTTGAGGCGTGCAGGCCACTTGCCGTCACGGAGGCAAATCACGCAGCGAAGAATTTCAACCAGGCCCTGTGCAAAAAGCAGGAGACCTGCGAAGGGGATTACAAATTTGAAAGGGTAGAGAGGCAGCGGCTCCGGGCTAAAAGTATTTTCCCGGATAGCCAGAGAATCGTTTGCATACGTCCAGCCAGCCCAGGTCAGAGCAAAGACGCTGGGTAGGTAAAAAGCGATATAGAGCACCAGGTCAATTGAGGCTTGAGTTCGTTCGGAAAAGGCGCCATATAGCACGTCGCCTCGAACGTGGCTTTGGTGGGCCAAAGCATAGGCACCCGCCATCATGAACAATATTCCGTAGAGCATGATCTGGGCATCAAGCGCCCAGGCATGCGGATGATTCAGTATGTAGCGTGAAAAAACTTCCCAGGAAACCAACAATGTCAGTAATACGATAGACCAGGCGAAAAAGCGTCCCACGAATGTGGATAGACGGTCGATCGCCATCAAGAGCTTTTGCATAAAGAACCACCAAAGTCAGAAAAACCGCCGGCGGTTGCCGGCGGTGAGTAGCGGGGATTAACCTCTTCCTTTGGCGAAGAAGTGGTTGTACGCCATCTTGTAATCCACATTGGTGTCATTTTGCCAACGTGCAGCGCGGCCGGCAAAGGCTCGCATGGAGTCGAGCACTTTCTTGAACGCTGGGTTTTCTGCGCTCTTGGCGGCTATCACCTTGTCCCATGCAGCAAGTTCGGCTTTCAGGATTGAATCCGGGGTCTTGTAGAATTTGACACCCTGCTTAGAACTCATTTCCAGGTAGTCCTTGGAATAGCGGTCAATGGCTTTCCACGACATGTCGGCTGATGCAGCTGCAACCGTGTTTTTGATCAGGGATTTCAACTCAGCCGGCAGACCATCGTATTTCTTCTTGTTGAAGAGAATTTCGAATTGCTCACTCGATTGGTGGAAGCTTTGGAGCATGCATACCTTGGTGACGTCCGGAAAACCCAGCAAACGGTCTGAGGAGGCATTATTGAACTCGGCAGCATCAAGCAGGCCACGATCCAGCGCCGGAACAATTTCCCCGCCAGGAAGCGGATTTACTGCAGCGCCCAGTTCCTTGAAGATTTCAACCGCAAGGCCGACGGTACGATACTTGACCCCCTTGAGTTGGGACGCCTTGGTTACCGGTTTCTTAAACCATCCCAAAGGCTGGGTTGGCATCGGCCCGTAGAGCATGGAGACTACGTCCATGTTCATACCCTTGTAAATTTCGTCCAGCAACTCCTTGCCGCCACCATAATAGTGCCAAGCCAACACCATGTTGGCATCCATACCGAAAGCGGGTCCGGAACCCCACAAGGCGACGGCGGAGTTCTTGCCATACCAGTAAGCTATGACACCGTGGCCTCCATCCAGTGTGCCTTTGTTGACAGCATCCAGCAATTCAAAAGCCTTTACCACGGAACCTGCAGGAAGTACCTCGATCTTGAGATCGCCTCCGGACGTTTCGTTTACCTTGGATGCGAAATCTTCGGCATACTCGTGAAAGATGTCCTTGGAGGGCCAGGTGCTCTGAAACCGCAGATTGATGGGACCTGCTGCTTTGACTATTGTCGGAAAACCGAGAGCGGTTGCTCCGGTAGCGGTAGCGGCAGCCGCAGTAAGGAATTTACGGCGAGTCAGTTTTGCATCGGGTAACGATTTGCTGTCCTTCTTGCTCATTGCTGTCTCCTGTTTTGTTGGGGGGCAAAGCAGGCTAACAATAATCCTTCTGATCACCACCTGTAAAACAGTTAAATTCTAATTTGCTGCTGGTTATTGAGCAGCAAGCATGGGACTGAGTTCGGGTTCTTTAGATCGAGTATTTGAGACGGTCTATCCGGTTATTCCGAGGCCTCAAATGGCTTGCAATAGGCGTTAAGGAACAGGGGTTAATTTTTGGCTTGGGCCATGCAATTTTTAAGCATGGTCAGTTCATTGCGTCCGTCGTCTGTGACGCGGTAGGCGATCTTGTCGACCAGATGGTTCAGTAGGTAAACACCGAAACCACCTGGAGCTTCCCGCTCCAAAGGAGAAATTTCCAGGTGCGGATTTGAGCCCTTGGTGGGATCAAAGAGCGGAGCGTTGTCGCGTATGTGAACGAGCAGGGCGTTAGGCTGTTGGGCAACCTCGAGTTCAATGTCGCCATCCGGCTTGGATTTGAAGCCGTGCATGATGATGTTGGAAACAGCCTCGTCGATGGCAAGCAAAAACTCTCCGGCGCACTCGCGAGAGAGGCCCGTTTCTTCCATGTTGGATTCAATGAAATCACGGACTTGGCCAAGGTTGTCCAAGTCAGCCTTGATTTCAAGGCTGTTCGCGGTGCCCATCAAGGTGCGGCCCTGCCTGAATCAGAATGATTTGACGGCTTCGTTCAAGTCGCTCTGGATATCAAAGTACTTGTCAAAGCCCAGAGTAAACATGACACGGGACACTGCATCGGTCGGATTCAGCAGCTTGAGTTTGCCCCCGCCGGAGTTTTTAAGCTTGTTGGAAATGCCGTGCATTGCGCGCAGACCGGCGCTTCCCATGAATTTGACACCGCTCAGATCCAGCAGGATGTTCTTTGCACCGCCACCGATAAGATCTCCAGCTTTGGTTTCAAGCTCCTGGTAGGTCTTGGAGTCCAAGTCCCCACTTACATGAAGAACAGTAACCGGTACATTTCCTTTTTCTTCGGAAACCGCAATATGAAGCGCTTCGCTCATGGTGTTCAACTCCTTTAATTTTTGCTGTGTTAAAAATCCCGGTTTTTTCCGGTTCATCCATTTAGTTCAGGCCAGTGCCTAATGCTTTTCACGGTGGACAGAAATCATCGTGATGTCGTCAAACTGGTCTGCACTGCCTATAAATTCTTCTACTGCTGAGAGAGCCTTGTGCAACAAGGCACCTCCGTTGCTTGCTCCCGAAGCAATGATCTCAGCGAGTTTTTCCTCGGAAAATTGTTGCCCGGCTTGATTCTGGGCGTCGGTCGCGCCGTCAGTATACCCAAACAGTATTTCACCGGGCAAAATTTCCGTCATTCCTATATCGTGGCCAATGTCTTCGAACAGTCCGATGACTGGGCCTGTGGGCTTCAGTTCCTGCCGTATGCCTGACTCGCCAATGATCAAGGGCGCCTCATGACCAGCATTAATGTAGCAAAGCTGTCCGGTTTCGGGTATGAGCAAGCCGAAAAATACCGATGAGAACATGCTGCTGCTTGCGTGGGTGGAGGCGATGTACTTGTTGGTCAGGGCGATGGCGTGACGTAATGTGTTGGTTACATCTTCGGGATCGGCGTTCTCGCCCACTTCATTTCGATAAATCGAAATGGATCGGATCAGGCTGCGGAAAAGCGTCATGAAGAGTGCTGCGCCAACCCCTTTGTCACATACATCACCGATTACGATACCCACACAGTGGGGTTTGGGTACGATGAAAAAATCATAGAAATCTCCCGCGACTTTGCGTGCAGGCTGTAGAACGCCATGCATATTCCAGCCATCAATTTCCGGAATGATTTCGGGAAGGAAATTTCGCTGGATCTTTTGGCCAATATCCATCTCCTTTTCCATGACCTTTGCCTTGATCAGGCGGTCGACTTTTTCCCCGATGATTTCACTTTCTCGTCTGCAAAGCGCCTGAATTACGCATCGTGCGGCGTCTGGTTGGGAAGAAAGTGTGTTGTATATGCCAATCTGCTCGAGCTTGAGCAGCGTCGTATCCATTTCGGCGGTGACTGAAGCGGTGCGTAGCTCATGTGAAAGTGCGGCCACCTCGCCAAACACCTGTTCTTTGCCAAGGTGGGTGATGACAACATCATCGTTATGTATCCTGACGCAACCATCAACAACGAAAAACATGGAGGTCCCGATTTCGCCTTTTTCGAACAGTTTCTCTCCTGCCTGAAGCTGAATCAGTTCTGAAACGTGGGCGAGTGATTTAAGCGTATCTTCGGAAGTGCAGGCAAAAAAGCTGCATTTGCGAAGAAAATGGCAAGTTTCTTCTAGCGAGATCATGTGGGTAGATTAATGGGCTTGTAATGGGCTTGGTTTATTAATTTTACAAATTGCGTTTTTTGGAAAGCCATTGTCTGCAATGATTTATTGATTTTGACATATTACTCTCAAGCGGGAGCCGTACGTTTAACAATCAGAATATACTGAAATATAAATAATAGGCCATACGATATACATTTCAATTTTGGTTACTCTGTTAAGATGATAGACAAACCAGTAATGTGGTTTTTGATTAACTAATTATTTAAGGGGGTGTCAGATGTCAATCATACGTTTCTTCCTTTTCTTCATGCTTTCATTCAGCATTTCCGCCATGGCTGACGAAGCAGCTATTGGATATGTAAAAACAGTAAAAGGCGATGCAATGGTCATTACTGGCGGCCAGCAGGTCAAGGCCGAAGTGGGAACACCGGTCATCACAGGCAGCAAGCTGAAAACCGGTTCCAATGGCTCGATGGGCGTGACTTTCAAAGACAATACCGTGATGTCTTTTGGACCAAATACAGAATTGACGGTTGACGAGTATCTATACGCGCCGAACCAGGGCAAGCTCAAATTGGGCGCTTCGATGGCAAAAGGCACATTGGCCTACCTTTCTGGCGCGATTGCCAAAATCAAGCCGGATGCGGTTTCTGTTAAAACGCCTACAGGCACGATCGGTGTTCGCGGCACGCATTTTGTGGTTAAAGTAGAAGACGAATAAGCCTGGAGGGCTCGAACCATGAGAATCGCATTCTCACGACTAGCTCTTGCGCTGGCTTGCACTTCGCTTGCTCCGGCTTGCGCCGCTCAGTCTTACGTTGTGCTGCTAAAGAACCCGGTGGACGTTGAGAATCATGTCCACATTACCAACAGCAAGGGAACGTTTGGCATCAACGCTCCCGGATATGGCACAACCCTGGACAAGAATGTCCAGACAGTTCATCGGTACGATCCCGCGCAGATCAATGCGGATTTTGCTGACGCGCTTGAAGGTATGTCCAAGATACTTGCAGCCGGATTGCCGTTCCTGTCGCATTCCTATGTTGCATTAATGGAACTGCCTACAAAGCCACTTGGGTACCTTGCGTATAATCCTGGTGACGGAAATGTTCTGATTGAGAAGCCTGAACAGGCGCTCATCATTGACGGCTATTCCGATGAGCCCTACATGGCGGACAGGCAGCAGTTAATGCGGGATTTTGGCCCAGCCCTGGCTTCGCTGGATGAAATTATCAAAGCTGGATTCAGGCCGGCCACCTATGTGGTTCTGCTTGAAAGTCCGGATGGCACGGTTGGCAAGGTTAGCGTCACCGACTCACGGGGCAAGGTTCTGATTGAGGAAGCGGGACAGGCCGCGGGCATAGGTGGCGGTGACTTTTCAGAAGAGCGGCTCTTCAAACTCCAGAATGAAGAGATCAAACAGAGCTTTGGCAATGCACTTGAGTCCACCCCCATTTTGCCTGCCAAGTATGTTCTCCTGTTCAAGAGCGGCAGCACAAAGATTGCCGATGAGTCTCAGGAAGAAGCCGACAAGATGCTTGAAGATATCAAAAACCGCCCCTCTCCGGACGTTACTATCGCTGGCCATGCAGACACGGTTGGCAAAGATGCGCTGAACGACAAGCTGTCACACCAGCGTGCTGAGTATATTGAGGAAATGATTCACAACCGGGGCAAGGAACTACGGGCCATTTATATCGAGTATTACGGTGAACATAAACTCCTTGTCCAAACACCAGACAACAAGGCTGAAATCAGGAATCGAAGGGTTGAGGTCACAGTACGCTGAACGGTAAGTTTGTTGCTTAAAAAGCGGGTGCAATGCACCCGCTTTTTATTTGGACGCCATGACTATCCTGTCCCCGTGTTCGCCCTCTCGCAGACGCTTTAAATGAAGCGCAACAAGTGGGTCATCAGGTCTTTCGGTTGCGAGAACCTCAAAAGCCTGCAAAGCCTCGGGTTGCTCGTCCCGCAGCAATTGAAATGCCGCCTCGTATGGTTCATCCCTGGAGGTTTCTTCGCCTTCGGCTGGAATGATGGGCTGATAAACCATAAGTGCCTGGGTCTTGCCCTTGAGAACAAGGCGTCCAACTGATCGAACTGGGAAATCAGCTTGTCCTGCAAGTGTTGCCTCTGAAACGCAAACCAGAGTGCCCAGGTGCTTGTTGACGCTTTCAAGACGTGCGGCGGTATTGATCGGGTCACCCAATGCGCGGTAGTCGAATATGGTCGTACCCCCGAAGTTGCCGACAATCACTTCGCCGGTATGGACGCCAATGCGGGTTTGTCCGAAAGGGATACCCCGGGATTTTATCTCATCGGCATATTGTTTGGAGAAGCGGTGCATCTCAATGGCGCATTTCAATGCGCGCTCACGATGATCTGGCTGCGTGACGGGAGCCGAGAACATGATGGCGACAGCATCGCCGACGATCCGGTCCAGGGTTCCATCATTGCGAAAAGCAATGCCGATCATCTCATCCAGATAATTGTTCAGCAGGGAAACAGCTTCGACCGGGTCGATCTTCTCCATCAGGCTTGTGAAGCCGGCCAGATCGGTAAAGATGAAGCTGCATTCCTGGCGCCGTCCACCCAATTCGAGTTGTTCGGGGTGATCAACTAGATGCGATACCAGGTTGGGCGAGACGTATCGGGCAAAGGCTTCTTTGATCCAGCGTTGGCGGCGTTCGCTCGACATGTGGTGGTACATGCTGGCGAGGATGAAGGTTATGAGGAGGGTTATGCCCGGCATGACTGGGTCGACCAGCAGGCCGTGTTGGGAGTAGGCAAACCAGCCCATCCAGCCAGTCAAACCAAAAATCAGTACCGTGGCAATCGCGGATAAGACGGCACCGGCTGATATGCCGATAAAGCCGACCAATAGGCCGCCAATCAAAATGATGAGCGCTTCCAGTCCGGTTGCCCAGCCTGGCCGTTCCAGATGATCGCCAGCGAAGATTTGTTCGAGCGCTTGGGCGTGAGCTTCGACCCCGGGCATGATGCGGCCCAATGGATTGAAACGCAGATCCATCAGCCCCTGGGCGGAAGTTCCGACCAGCAGGATATGGCCCCTCAATTGTTCTGCCGGAACCTGTCCGGAAAGAACCTTCCACACGGGGATATAGCGCTCTGGGATAGGCTTGGTGTAGTGAACCCAGACTTCCCCGTTTGACGTAGTCGGAATAGTAATTGCGCCGATGCGTATTTCCTCCAGACCATCACCTGTAGCTTCACTGGTTTTAATGAAGAAATTTTTCTCATTCTGAGCTACACGAAGGGCCTCGGCAATCAGCGAGGGAACTGGCGCATCACCTAGCCGCAGCATAAGCGGAACGCGCCTCACGATACCATCCGAATCCGGATTGAAAGAGACAACGCCAATTCCCGCTGCCGCATTCTGCAAGTTGAGCAAGGGTGTCACGCTACCCTTGAATTCGGAGAGAAAAGGTAGTGGCGAAGCGCCCACCGTAACGATACTGAATGGTTTGATCAAGTGTTCTGGCGGTTTGCCCTCCCGTTGCAGAGCTTGACCCAAAATCACCCCCCCATGCGAAACAGTCCTTGCAAAAACCGCGTCGTGGTCAGGCAGGCTGGTTAGCGCACTGCGCAAGTTGGATGGCGGGTTCCAGACGCTGAGCATGGCTGTTGGCGAGGTTCGGTCAGGTTCGGCAAATATCACGTCAAAAGCAATGGCGGCGGCGCCGACAGATTGAAGTTTGCTTACAATTTCGGCGATTCTTGTGCGCGGCCATGGCCACTGCCCCAGCTTAGCCAGGCTCTCGTCATCAATGTCGATGATGCGGACCGGGGCTTCCTGGTAAGTGCGCGGCTGCCAACGCTGGTATTGGTCGAAAACGGCATTGCGCATTACCTTCAGAGGAAGGGGGTTGAGGAGGAACAGGCCAATTCCGAGTGACACGGAAAGGATCGGTACGAGCCAGCCGAGGTTTGGTTTTGGAAGTTTCAGCTTCATGTTAGTGGCTTTTAATGACGTCACTAACTTTACACTATTTTGTTTTTAGCCGTCGTTATCCATGTTTGGAAGTGAAGCCCTGACATACGCAATTTGCATGCGTAGAAATCAAAAAAAGCTTGTATGCCATGAAGGTTCAAACCGTGGCTTGGCAGACGCGCAAAAAATCAGATTTCGAGGTTGAGCTATTCGAGCATTTGGGTTCCTGATATTAAGAACCCAAATGTTGGCTTGTCAGGCAAGCGCCTTTGTCATTCGGGTCAGCGCGTTTTCAAGGTTTTTGTTTGAAGTGGCGAAGGACAATCGAATGTAGCCGTCAGCGCCAAAAGCGGAACCAGGTACGACGGCAATGCCAGCTTCATTCAGCAGATACTCTGACAGAGCCAGGTCGGTTGCTTCGGCGATCTTGCCCTTGGCTTTTAAGTTGGCGATGGCACCGCGTGCATCCGGAAAAGCATAGAACGCGCCGCCGGCATCCAGGCACTTCAAGCCCGGGATGGCATTGAGTCCATCCACCACCATGCGGTGACGTTGTTTGAAAGCAGCGAGCATCGGGGTCATGCAGCCCTGGTCGCCGTTCAGCGCGGCCTCTGCAGCCACCTGCGAGATTGAGGTGGGGTTGGAAGTAGACTGCGACTGGATGTTGGACATGGCCTGGATGACGGCTTCCGGCCCCGCAGCGTAGCCGATGCGCCAGCCGGTCATGGAATAGGCCTTGGACACGCCGTTCAACACTAGGGTGCGTTCGTACAGGTCGGGGCAGGCATTGAGGATGTTGACGAAGGGGTCGTCATTGAGGCGGATGTGTTCGTACATGTCATCGGTCGCGATGAGTACGCGCGGATGCTTCCTCAAAACTTCGCCCAGTGCAGCCAACTCGTCTTTCGTATACACGGCTCCGGTGGGATTGCTGGGGCTGTTGATGACGAATAGTTTGGTATTGGGGGTGGTGGCGGCCTCGAGCTGGGCCGGAGTGATCTTGAAGCCCTGTTCGATGCCGGCATAGACAATGACCGGTTTGCCATCGGCCAGCAGCACCATATCCGGGTAGGAGACCCAGTAAGGCGCGGGAATGATGACTTCGTCGCCCGCATCCAGTACTGCCTGGGCCAGGTTGTAGAAACTCTGCTTGCCGCCGCAGGACACCAGGACCTGCTTAGGTTCATAACGCAGGCCGTTATCGCGCTGGAATTTGGTAATGACGGCGGTTTTCAGTCCGGGAGTGCCGTCCACGGCCGTGTATTTGGTAAACCCTTTGTTGATCGCCTCGACTGCTGCTTGCTTGATATGGTCAGGCGTATCGAAATCCGGTTCACCGGCACCTAGTCCGATGATGTCCTTGCCGGCGGCTTTGAGGGCGGCGGCGCGGGCCGTAACCGCAAGTGTGGGGGAGGGTTTGATCGACTGGACGCGGCGGGAGAGCAGGGGGTTCATGGTTTAGCAGGTTATCAAAGCGTAAAATGCCTCTTTTTGGCCATTCTGGCGCAAAAACCGGCAGATTGTAACCGTGATTCTTACCTTTCCCAATAGCCCCTTTCGCCTGCATGAACCCTTTGAGCCGGCGGGTGACCAGCCCGAGGCCATTCGACTGCTTGTCGAGGGAATCGAAGACGGGCTTTCCTACCAGACACTGCTGGGTGTGACCGGCTCCGGCAAGACTTACACCATGGCCAACGTTATCGCCCGCATCGGCCGCCCGGCCCTGGTGTTGGCGCCCAACAAGACCCTTGCTGCGCAGCTTTATGCGGAGATGAGAGAGTTCTTCCCAGAGAACGCGGTGGAGTATTTCGTTTCCTACTACGACTACTACCAGCCTGAGGCCTACGTGCCTTCGCGCGACCTCTTTATCGAAAAAGATTCATCCATCAACGAGCACATCGAGCAGATGCGGCTGTCCGCCACCAAGTCGCTGATGGAACGGCGCGATTCGATTATCGTGGCGACGGTTTCCTGCATATACGGTATTGGCGACCCGGTGGATTACCACAGCATGATCCTGCACCTGCGGCAGGGTGAGAAACTGGCCCAGCGCGAGGTGTTGCAGCGCCTGTCCACCATGCAGTACGAGCGCAATGAGTTTGATTTCAACCGCGGCGCCTTCCGCGTGCGCGGCGACGTGATCGACGTATTCCCGGCAGAGAACGCGGAAACTGCGCTGCGCATCAGCCTGTTCGATGACGAGATCGAAAGTCTGCAGCTGTTTGATCCGCTAACCGGCCATATCGTTTCCAAGGTACCGCGCTACACGGTGTATCCATCCAGCCATTACGTCACACCGCGCGCGACGACTTTGCGCGCCATCGAGGCTATCAAGATTGAGTTAAAGGAACGTCTGGAATATTTCTACGCCAATCATAAGTTGGTCGAAGCGCAGCGTCTGGAGCAGCGTACCCGTTTCGATCTGGAAATGCTCAACGAAATGGGCTTCTGCAAGGGCATCGAAAATTACTCGCGCCACTTGTCCGGGCGCAAGCCGGGCGAGCCGCCGCCCACATTGATCGATTACCTGCCGCGCAATTCCCTGATGTTCATCGATGAGTCGCATGTCAGCATTCCCCAGGTAGGCGGCATGTACAAGGGCGACCGCGCACGCAAAGAGAATCTGGTCGAGTACGGCTTCCGGATGCCTTCCGCTTTGGACAACCGCCCGCTCAAGTTTGAGGAATTTGAGCGACTGATGCCGCAAACCGTTTTTGTGTCGGCCACGCCGGCCGACTATGAGGCAGCGCATCAAGGCCAGGTAGTGGAGCAGGTAGTAAGGCCAACCGGCCTGATCGATCCTGTGGTGGAAATTCGGCCGGTTGCGACCCAGGTGGATGACCTCCTATCCGAGGCCAACAAGCGCATTGCAATTGGCGAACGCGTGCTGGTCACCACGCTAACCAAGCGCATGGCCGAGGACCTGACCGATTACCTCGCTGAACATGGCGTGAAGGTGCGTTATCTGCATTCGGATATCGACACAGTCGAGCGGGTCGAAATCATCCGCGACCTGCGCCTGGGCGTGTTCGACGTGCTGGTCGGCATAAACCTCCTGCGTGAGGGTCTGGATATTCCCGAGGTATCGCTGGTGACCATCCTGGATGCAGACAAGGAAGGCTTCCTGCGTTCCACCCGTTCGCTGATTCAGACCATCGGCCGGGCAGCACGGCATATCCATGGCACCGCCATTCTTTATGCGGACAGGATCACCGACTCCATGCGCCGCGCCATCGACGAGACTGATCGACGGCGTAAAAAACAGGTTGAATTCAACACCGCCCACGGCATTACTCCCAGGGGCGTGGAAAAGAAGATCAAGGACATCATCGAAGGCACGGTGGACCTGGAGTCTGCACGGCTGGAACTTAAGGCGGCTCAAACCCTGGCCTCCTACCATGTAATGAGCGAGAAAGAGTTGGCCAGAGAAATCAAGCAGTTGGAGAAGGAAATGCTGGACGCGGCCAGGAATTTGGAATTCGAGAAGGCGGCAGCCACGCGGGACAAGCTCGCCGAACTTAAAGGAGTCATGTATGGCGTGTCCCTGCATGACGACAGTACCCGCGTTGACTGATCAGGTTTAGAGGTTTCCCAGGGAACCGCCGTTTGTAATGTGTAATCAGCCGGTTAAGCCGGTGAAGATCACTCTTTAATATTCATATTATTTTCAAGTATTCTCGGCAACATATTGTTAATAAATAATTATTGTTTATTCTGCTTGGCAAAAATAGGCGACATATAACTAAAGTCGTATACAACTTTAGTTATATGGATTTTGAAGGCGGGGGAGTCGATAAATGACACAGCAACAGGATATTGGGTAGCCAGATTCAGATTGCGGTGCGGTGATCAAGTCAGCTTCAGTTTTAACGAAGATGTCGAAATTCGGCAAATTTGTTGCAAAGAAACTCTGAGAGGATGACTGCACGGTAACGAAAAGGTGATCGTACTGTTGATATACCCCAGCCTAACAATTTCAGGAGCAAGAAACATGTCAAGCAATGCCGAACACGCCGATTCCGTAAATGATCTGATTACCATTCAGCCCGTGGGACTTGAAGACAATGAACTGCGCATGCTCAAAAGCCTGTGCACGATTTCATCGATTGCAAAGGGCAGCCGCAACCGGAAATATGCGCTTGCCGGTCCCGGTCAGGGCAGCCATATTTTTCTGGTAGATGCCCGCAAGGCTGATGCCTATACCCGCTGGCGTATTGCCAACAACGTCGAGAACGTTCCGGCTCTGCTGATTGCCGACCCCGGCTTCGAGTCCAACGGCAGTGACAAAGTAGCTTTGCGTCCCCTGATTCCTTCCCGTTTACTGGCTTTGCTGGACAATCTGCCTGTTGCAGCCTAGGAGTCCTGAAGCAAGTCAGTATGTTCCGGTATTGCTGAAATAATAAACAGACCGCGGCGCTTGCCGCGGTTTTTTTGTCGGTGGCAAGCTGACATCGAACTGGGTGGCTTCATGGATTCTGGCCAATTCATGTAACATGCGCCCTGCGTGGCAGGGTCACTGCCAAATGTTAAAGATACTCTGCTCGGAATTCGAATTCAGGATTGAATATGCCAAGCGTGCTTTTTGTCTGCATGGGTAATATCTGTCGTTCACCGATGGCTGAAGGAATTTTTCGCCGTGAAGTTATCCAATCCGGCCTGCAAGACCAGATAAGCATTGATTCGGCGGGAACACACAGCTACCACATTGGTGAGCCGCCTGATACGCGTGCGCAAAGCGCAATCAGTCTGCGCGGAGTGGACATTTCAGGTTTGCGCGGCCGCCAGGTGGCAGACGCAGACTTCGAGACGTTTGATTACATTCTGGCAATGGACGAAGGTAATTTGAGTATTCTCAGGAGCAACTCGCCCGCGCACTCTCACGAGAAGATTCGCTTACTGCTGTCTTTCAGCAGCAAGTATCCCAATCAGGAAGTACCTGATCCTTATTACGGCGGCAAGCGGGGTTTCGAAGATAACCTCGACATGATCGAAGATGCAGTGCAGGGCCTTATCGACGATATCCGGTCCAGATTCTTTAAATAACATATTAAAGATGAACCAAGGCAGTCTGCATCAATCCTGATTCATTAGGTTTACTGCTGGGCGGCAATTGTGAAGCACGCGAATTTAACGCTATTTCTGGAAATCCCCAATCGCTGTCGAGGAGATGCTGCTATCTATGCGTTTGCCACTTTGGAAAACAAGTACCGGGGTACCATTCAGGCCGTTTTTTCTGCCGTGGCCAGCGTCTCGTCAATTGATATGCCAGCATTTGCTGGAGTTTTCCGGCATGCAGAAGTTTGATGATCATTTGAACCGGGCAGTCAAATTGAAAAGGGGGCCATGATGGCCCCCTTTATTTCATGACAGCAGCAAATGTGCTTATTGCTGAGTTTCGACTTGAACCAAAGGCTCTGAGCTTGCAGGCTCCCCGGGTGAACGGCGGCGGTGGCCTGGACCGTGGGAGCGCTGAGTTGTCTCCTCGGCAGAGGCAACAGGTGCTACCGGTACGCTGGTTTCTACCTGCATCAACTCCATCTGAGCTGATGCTGTTGCTTGTGGTTTACGTCGGCGTGTGCGTGTGGGTGCAGGTGTTCCGGAATCGCTCTCGGATGCCAGTTGAATTGCACCTTGGGTTTCCACCTGACTCAGGCTGGAATCGCCGCTCAGGTTCTTCAAGATGTCTTCCGGCCGGGCAGTCACACCTGAATAGACCGGTGTGATCGGTTCGGCCGGTATGGTGACAGGCACGGGGGTGGTTACTGGCGCAACTTCCACTTTTGTTGGAACAACGGTTTCCGCTTCGGAAAGCGTGACAGGGACAGGCGCGGGAATAGATTCAGGCGCAGGAACTGGCACGGGCGCTGTTACAACAACGGGTGCTGGTGCAGCAGCAGGTTCTGATGCGGCGATTACAGGTGTCGGTGTAGCAGCATGCTCAGGCATCGCGATTCCAGGTGCCGGTGCAGCTACTGAGACGTCATCAGGCTGGACTGGCTGTTGCGTACGCTCACCACGATCCCTGCGCTCACCACGGCCACCTCGTCCACGACGGCGTCCGCCACCTTCACGTGGTGCAGATTCTCCAGCCCCTTGCGCGGCTTGGCGTTGAGGCTGCGCTTCTGCCTGATCGCCTTTTGGTTGGCGCTGGGGTTTGGGCTGGCGTTGGGGTTGTTTCTCACGTGCTTCCTGAGGGCGAGCTTCGGCGGATTCAGCTTGTTCGTTGCGTTTTCCTTCTCGGGCGGGGCGGGCAGGGCGCTCGCGCCGCTCGCCGCGATCTCTTTCGCCACGCTCGCGCTCGCGCCGAACGCCAGGTTTACGTGTTTCGCGTTTTTGTTCGATAGCTGGAGAGGGTTCGGGCTGCCCGGGCTTCTTGAACCAGCCAAGAATGCGGCCAATAAGTCCTGAGGATTCCGTGGTTGCGGCAGGAGCGGTAGCCCGCGCTACTGAGACTGGCGCCGGTTGGGCAGGGGTAATGCCTTTCACGACTGCTTCCGGAGCAGCTGGTTTTTGTTCGCGGGCAGTAAAGGCTGCTTCGGCCTCGGGCACAGTTACCATCCTGTAGCTGGGTTCCGCCATGCCTTCGCGGTTCAGGTCTTCGTGCTTGATGCGTTCGATCGTGTAGTGGGGGGTTTCCAGGTGGATGTTGGGGATAAGGACCACGTTGATTTTGAAACGGGCTTCCAGGGCGTGGATGTCCTGGCGCTTTTCATTGAGGAGGAAAGTTGCAACTTCCACGGGTACCTGGGCGTGAATCGCGCCGGTATTTTCCTTCATGGCCTCTTCCTGCAGGATGCGCAGGATGTGCAGTGCGGTGGACTCCGCGCCGCGGATGTGGCCGGTGCCGCTGCAACGCGGGCAGGGCTGGTGGCTGGTTTCACCCAGTGAAGGTTGCAGACGCTGGCGCGAGAGTTCCATCAGGCCAAAGCGTGAGATTTTGCCCATTTGCACGCGGGCACGGTCATGATGCAAAGCATCACGGAGGCGGTTTTCCACCTCGCGCTGGTTCTTTTGCGATTCCATATCGATGAAATCGATCACGATCAGTCCACCCAGATCGCGCAACCTTGCCTGGCGGGCCATTTCCTCTGCGGCTTCCAGGTTGGTACGATAGGCGGTTTCTTCGATGTCGCCGCCTTTGGTGGCGCGCGCCGAGTTGACGTCGATGGACACCAATGCTTCAGTGTGGTCGATGACGATCGCGCCACCTGATGGCAGGTTGACCTGGCGGGCGTAGGCAGACTCGATCTGGTGCTCGATCTGGAACCGCGAGAACAGCGGAACGTCATCCTTGTACAGCTTGACCTTGTTGGCGTTGCCAGGCATGACGTGGGCCATGAATCCTTGTGCCTGTTCGAATACGTCCTCAGTATCAATGAGGATTTCGCCGATGTCCGGCTGGAAATAATCGCGGATGGCGCGGATGACCAGCGAACTTTCCTGGTAGATGAGAAAAGCGCCTGTCTGGCCACCAGCAGCGCCTTCAATGGCCTTCCATAATTGCAGCAAGTAGTTAAGGTCCCACTGCAATTCCTCAGTGGTGCGGCCGATGCCGGCGGTGCGGCCGATCAGACTCATGCCATCAGGCACTTCCAGTCCGGCCATGGCGTCCTTGAGTTCACTGCGGTCTTCGCCTTCAATCCGTCGGGACACGCCGCCGCCACGGGGATTGTTGGGCATCAGCACCAGATAGCGGCCAGCCAGGGAGATATAGGTGGTGAGCGCCGCGCCTTTGTTGCCGCGTTCGTCCTTTTCCACCTGCACGATGATTTCCATGCCCTCACGGATGAGGTCGGAGGGGCGGCCGGAGCCTTTGATGCAGGAGCGGGCGATTTCCTTGAATGGAAGGAAGCCGTGGCGTTCGCAGCCGTAGTCGACAAATGCCGCTTCAAGGCTGGGCTCGATGCGGGTGATGACACCCTTGTAGATATTGCTCTTGCGTTGTTCCTTGGCGGAAGATTCGATATCCAGGTCGATGAGCTTCTGCCCGTCGACGATGGCCACCCGCAATTCTTCCGCCTGGGTGGCGTTAAATAGCATGCGCTTCATGTTTTACTCCCGTGCGCACACATACGGGACGGAAAAACCGTCAGGGTCTGTCAGGCCGGAAAATAAAGGGCAGCAGAACGGTCATCAAAATGAATGAAAGGGTTTTTCAGTCCAGTGTATTCACTGCGGAGATTGCTCGACGCGGTGAAGCTTCAAAGACTTGGCAGTACATCGCCAAGTCAGTCGTATGCGTGTAACACGTTACATTAAGTTAGTATCACCACTTTTTCCTTCGCATCGATACGGGCGCGGGCATCGCAGTTCTGAAGTATTTCAGTGCGTGCGGGCGCAAGAGGATGGATGCAACAGGCCGGTGGATGAAAACGACCGGTGAATTCGGGTTCGATGACGGGCCAAAACCCGCAAGGAACGTAACAAGTATATTAAAAAATGAAGGACTTAGGCAAAGTTTCGGTCAAACGGGTGAAAGTGGACGATGCGCACGAAGGACAGCGTTTGGACAACTTTTTGCTCGGCCAGTTGAAAGGGGTGCCCAAAAGCCGCATTTACAAGCTGGTTCGGAGTGGGGAAGTGCGCGTAAACGGCGGACGCACCGAGCCTGGCCGCAAGCTGGAACAGGGGGATGAGGTTCGCATTCCGCCTGTTCGGGTAAGCGAGTCCGTGCCCAAACCAGCAAGCCTGCCCAAAGATGCGCCTCGGCTGGCGCCTCGCATCATCTACCAGGACGACTATCTGATGGTGCTGAACAAGCCGGCGGGCATGGCAGTGCATGGGGGTAGCGGCATTTCCCGTGGGGTGATCGAGCAGTTGCGCATGGAATTTCCCCAGCATCGCTTCATGGAACTGGCACACCGTCTGGACCGCGAGACCTCGGGTGTGCTCGTGGTGGCCCTGAAGCGACGGGCGTTGACCGCGCTACATGAGATTTTCCGCCAGCATCGCATCGACAAGCGCTACCTGGTGCTGGCCAGCGGGCGCTGGCGCGATGAGCTACGCAATGTAAAGTTGGCACTGCGCAAATTTGTCACCCCGGAAGGCGAACGCCGGGTCAGCGTGGACGAGGGCGGGCAAACCGCACATACGGTGTTCCGGCGTATCAAGATCTGGCCCGGATTTGCGCTTCTCGAAGCGGAACTCAAGACTGGCCGCACGCATCAGATTCGGGTGCACCTGGCTTATCTCAAACATCCCATTGCCGGCGACGATAAGTACGGCAATTTCCCCCTCAACAAGGAACTGGCTGGCCAGGGCCTGAAACGCATGTTCCTGCATGCGGCGAAGTTGAGTTTCAATCACCCGATCACGGGCGAGCCCTTGATTTTTGAAGCGCCGCTGCCAGATGACCTGCAACAGTTTTTGAACAAGTTGGATAAAGATGCCCAAGCGGTATGAAGTTTTGATTTTTGACTGGGACGGCACCCTGATGGACTCGGCCGGCCACATCGTCGATTCCCTGCAAAACGCCTGTGCCGATATCGGTGTCGTGGTGCCCGACGAACGGGCCTGCCGCCAGATAATCGGTTTGGGTTTGACACAGGCGCTGCAAGCTTTGCTTCCAGACTTGCCGGATGATCAGCACCCGCAACTGGTCGATCGTTATCGCCATCATTACCTGGGCCGCGACGCCGAGATCCCGCTCTTTTCTGGAGTGCAGGTGGGCATTCACGAATTGCACAGTGCCGGTTTCACGTTGGCCGTGGCTACGGGCAAAAGTCTGAAAGGTCTGGAGCGTGCGCTGGATTACGCGCAACTGCGGCCTTATTTTTCCGCGACACGCTGCGCTGACCAGACCCACTCCAAACCGCATCCGGCCATGGTGGAGGAAATTCTCGACGAGCTGAAGCTGGAGCGTAACAAGGCGCTGGTGATCGGGGATACCAGCCATGACATGCTCATGGCCGCCAATGCCGGTGTGGATCGGCTCGGCGTGAGTTATGGCGCCCACCATCCGGATGACCTTCATGGACATACGCCGCTGGCGGTGCTGGATTCTTTTGAGGAAGTTAAAACGTGGCTGATGAACAACGCGTAATCTGCGCATCAGCCGACTTGCAGGAAGGCGGCAAGGGTGTTCGTTTCACCGTAATGTGGCACCAGCAACCAACGCCTGCCTTCGCCATCCGCTACCAGGGGGTTGCTCATGCCTACCTTAACCGCTGCGGCCATGTGCCAGTGGAACTGGACTGGCAGGAAGGCGAGTTTTTTGATGCCGGCGGCGTATACTTGATCTGCGCCACGCATGGCGCCTTGTATAGTCCGAAAGACGGGCATTGCGTCTCCGGCAGGTGCAGCGGCAATGGGTTGGCAAGGCTCCAGGTTGAAGAGCGTGACAACCAGATTCGTTTACTTGAACATCAACTGGCAAACACATGAGCGATACAGACAACAACTGGGAGCGGAAGGCTCTGGAAAAGGTGGCACTGGCAGCGGTACATGAGCAACGCAAATCACGCCAGTGGGGAATTTTCTTTAAATCGCTGACATTCCTGTATCTCTTCACTCTCCTGTTTGTTTTTATGGGCTGGACGGGAGAGGGCGAAAAGGTTTTGGGCAAGCACACCGCGCTGGTTGATATGGAGGGCGTTATTTCCAGCGACCAGGTCAGTGCGGACATGGTCATTGCCGGCCTGCAAAACGCCTTCGAGGACAAGCATACCGTGGGGGTCATCCTGCGCATCAACAGTCCCGGCGGAAGCCCGGTGCAGGCGGGGCAGATGTACGATGAAATCAAGCGTCTGCTCGGCTTGCATCCCAAAACGCCGCTCTATGTTGTGGTCGACGACATTTGCGCGTCCGGCGGATACTATGTTGCTTCGGCAGCCGACAAGATCTTTGTCGACAAGGCCAGCCTCGTCGGTTCAATCGGTGTGCTCATGGACGGATTTGGCTTTACCAAGGCCATGGACAAGATCGGCGTCGAACGCCGCCTGCTGACGGCTGGCGAGAACAAGGGTTTTCTTGACCCCTTCTCGCCCTCCGACCCCAAGCAGCAGGCTTATGCCAAAAACATGCTGGAGGAAGTTCACCAGCAGTTCATTGACGTGGTGCGCAAGGGTCGCGGCAAGCGTCTCAAGGAAACGCCGGATATATTCAGCGGGCTGATATGGAGCGGCGCCAAGAGTATTGAATTGGGCTTGGCCGATGCATACGGCAGCACTGACTACGTGGCACGTGAAGTTATCAAGGCCGAAGATATTGTCGACTTTACGCCACATTCTGACCTTGTCTCGCGCCTGGCGGACAAGCTTGGCGTTGCCATGGCAAAGGGCCTCAATCCCCTAGCCGAAAGCAAGCCGCATTTACGTTGATGCGAGCTGAAACAGGTTCTTACCAGCCGATTTCCTGCATCAATCACGAGCGGCTTGAGCTTGCTGCACTCAAGAAGCAATGGCTGGAAATCGAAGTGCTTAAAGGCGATCTAAGCGGAAAGCGGTACCTGCTGCCGCTTGATGTTTATGCTCTTGAAGGCGTCGAGTGGCTCGATGCGCAGAGCGAATCCGGTGAGAAACTGACTTTCAGGCTGGACTGTCTTTCGTTCTAGTCAACTTCCGATCCCAAACACCACCAGCCGGTCTTTTACCGCCTCGCTTTTCCCGCGCCAGCTTGTTGCGCTCGCAGTTTTGATGAATTGGCCGGGCAGGCTGAGATCGGCGCCGACGCTGATCAGGGTATCCGGCATCAAAGTTGAAGCCATGACTTCCAGCAGCACGGCGCTGCGATAGGGTGTCTCAATGAAAAGCTGGGTGGATTTTTCCTTGCGCGCGGTTTTCTCCAATTCGCGGATTTTCTGCGTGCGCTCAGGTTCTTTGGCAGGCAGGTAGCCATGGAAGCTGAAACGTTGCCCGCCCAGACCCGAACCCATCAGCGCGAGCAGGATGGAGGAGGGACCAACCAGCGGCACCACAGTAATGTTCTCGCGGTGCGCGGCTTTAACCAGTTCTGCGCCGGGGTCAGCCACCGCCGGGCAGCCTGCTTCCGACATCAGTCCCACATCGTGACCTGCCCTCAAGGGGGCCAGCAGTGCGGCGATTTCGTCTGTCCTGGTGTGTTCGTTCAGTTCGGTAATGGAGAGTTCCTGCAAGGGCCTGGGATGGCCCATGGCCTTGAGGTGCGCGCG
>JAHENE010000151.1 GCA_024643305.1 Thiobacillaceae bacterium
ACGGTGGGAAGCGATACGGATTGGGATGCGCGCATGCTGGGCTGGCTCAATGCCGTGCGCGCCAAAGGCCGTACAGGCGTCACAGCGCCGGAGGAAATCGTCGATGTCCGCAAGTGGCTGGACGAGATGCGATTGATCAAGGGCGAAAGCGAAGTTGCCATCATGCGCCGAGCGGGCGAGATTTCCAGCGCCGCACATTTGCGCGCCATGCAGAAAACCCGTGCCGGCAAATATGAATATGAGATCGAAGCCGAACTGCTTCATGACTTTGTTCGCCATGGAGCACGACACCCCGCATATACCTCCATCGTTGCTGGAGGGTCCAATGCCTGCGTGCTGCACTATGTGGAAAATAATGCGCAGTTGAAAGACGGTGACCTGTTATTGATCGATGCCGGTTGCGAACTTGGCGGCTATGCCTCCGACATCACCCGCACCTTCCCTGTCAGCGGTAAATTTTCCGCTCCGCAGAAAGATGTGTACGAAATCACCCTCGCTGCGCAGACAGCCGCCATCGCCGCTGTGAAACCGGGCGCCTCCTGGATTGCCTATCATGACGCGGCTGTGCGCGTGCTGACACAGGGCATGGTTGATCTTGAATTGTTGAAAGGTGAAATCGACGGCCTGATCGAGTCCGAAGCCTACAAACGTTTCTACATGCATCGCACCGGCCACTGGCTGGGAATGGATGTGCATGATGCCGGCGAATACAAAGTGAATGGCGAATGGCGCGCACTGGTTGCCGGCATGACGCTTACTGTCGAACCGGGTTTTTACATACGCGCTGCGGAAGATGTGCCGCAGACGCTGTGGAACATTGGCATCCGCATCGAAGACGATGTATTGGTGACGGAAACGGGATGCGAAGTGCTGACCAATCCACCCAGGAGCGTGGCAGAGATCGAGGAGGCCATGCGCCATGAATGAATCTGGCGCACATTCTGGCAGCGCCGTGAATGATCCTGGCGCAAATCAGGGCGGCGACGTGACTGGTTTGGCAGAAGACATCGTCATCGCTGGCGCCGGTCCGGTTGGCGCGGTGTGTGCGCTGGCGCTCAGGCAAGGCGGACTTGACCCGTTGCTGCTGGAAGCGCGGCCGGAAAATGCGCCGCTGAATGACCGCCGCACGCTGGCGCTTTCTTATGGCTCACGTCTCTTGCTGGAGCGCCTTGGGGTTTGGTCGCAGATCACGCAGGCCACGCCGATTACGCGTATCCACATCTCCCACAAGGGGGGGTTGGGCCGTGCCCTGCTCAACGCCCAGGAAGAAAAACTTCCGGCCCTGGGGTATGTGCTGAGATATGGCGAATTGGCACAGGCGCTGATGAACGCTCTGCGCGATACAGGGGTGCGCATGCGTTTCGGGGTGCAAGTAAAAAACACCAACACTGGCAGGCAAGCAGCAGAACTGGAACTTAACGGCGAATCACGTGATTGTTTGAGAACGCGTCTCGCGGTGATCGCGGACGGCGGTCGCGGAGAAACCGCAGCGCCAGCAAAATGGTCGCATGACTATGCGCAGGTGGCGGTGGTGGCGGAAGTGAAAACCGAACTGCCGCATCACAACCTGGCCTATGAACGTTTTACGCCTAATGGCCCGATTGCGCTGCTTCCAAAGGATGATGGCTATGCGTTGGTGTGGGTAAATGCGCCCGGCGAGGCAGCGCGTATTACCCAACTTGATGATGCGACTTTTCTGGCTGAACTGCACACTGCCTTTGGTGGACGGCAGGGCCGCTTTCTGTCGGTGGCGACACGCGGGCAGTTTCCGCTCAAACTTGATTATCGCGGTAGCGAAGCAGGTGCGCATGTGGTGCGCATCGGCAATGCCGCGCAGACCCTGCACCCGGTAGCGGGGCAAGGCTTCAACCTCGGCCTGCGCGATGCGTGGGAACTGGCGCAGTCCTGCCTTGAAACAGCGCCCGAATCATTGGGCAGCTCCGCGCAGCTTGCGCGTTTTGCCGCGAGCCGCCGCCGTGATGCCTTGCCGGGCATGGGCTTTACCGATTTTCTGGTGCGCACTTTTTCTACTTCCAACCCGGTCTTGCATCACCTGCGCGGCTTGGGGCTGATGGCTTTGCAGGCCTTGCCGCCGGCGCGGCACTTTATCGCGCGGCGCATGCTATTCGGAAAGAACGGATGAAGCCGCGTTTCCATGCACTGATCGTAGGCGCAGGACTGGTGGGCTCCGCCACGGCGCTTGCGCTTGCTCGCGCCGGATTGAATGTTGCGCTGATTGAACCGCGCGAAGGCGCCGCGCCGGGCGAACCCTGGGACATCCGCGTTTATGCCATCAGTCCTGGCAGCGAAGCCTTGCTGGAAAACCTGGGTGCCTGGAACCGTCTGGAAGCTGCCCGCGTGCAGGCGGTGTATCGCATGGACGTGCATGGCGACGCGGAAGGGGAACTGGTACTGGATGCCTACGAAGCCGGGGTGCCAAAACTTGCCAGCATCCTGGAAAGCGCGCGGCTGCAGGATGCGCTGTTGAAGTCGGTCGCGGCGCAGGACAACATAGAAGTGTTCTGCCCGGCAAGCGTGTCGGACATTGCCTGGGGAGGCCCATGTTCAGTCGTCACGCTGGACAATGGTGTCGAACTGGAAGCGGAGCTTGTTGTCGGCGCAGACGGCGCGCAGTCTGCCATTCGCGAAAAGGCGGGCATCCAGACAAAAGTCAGCCCTTATCACCAGTCCGGGGTTGTGGCCAACTTCGAAACAGAAAAATCCCATCGGGGCACTGCGTTCCAATGGTTTCGCCAAGATAAAGCTGGGAGCGACGACATCATTGCCTATCTGCCTTTGCCGGGGAACCGTATGTCGCTGGTCTGGTCAACGGCTACAGCACATGCGCAATTTCTGCTGGAATTGGACAAGCGGGATTTCTGCAAGCAGGTGATGCAGGCAGGGGAATCGCGATTGGGGGAATTGACCCTGATTACTCCGCCCGCTGCCTTTCCGCTCAGGCTTGCGCAACTGCACAGCCCGGTGCGTACTGGTTGCGCACTTGTCGGCGATGCGGCCCATGGCGTGCATCCGCTGGCCGGCCAGGGGGTGAATCTGGGTTTTGGGGATGTTGTTGCTTTGGCCGAGGTTTTGGGCAACAGAGGCAAGGCGCGGTGCGGTGATCTGGCCTTGCTGGAGCGTTACGCCCGTCGCCGCACCGAGCCGGTGACGCGCATGCAATTTGTGACCGATACGCTGTGGCGCCTGTTTGGGCGCGATGAACGGTTGTTTAAGATGGCTAGAAACTCGGGCATGACAGCATTGAACAAACTGGGGCCTGTAAAATCTGCCCTGATACACGAAGCTTTTTTTAACTGAGGAATCATGATGCGTTTATCAAACCTGTTCTTGTCGGCGCTCGTACTGGCGAGTTTTTCCGCCCATGCCGGCGAGAAGGAAATTCGCAAGGCTTTCAAGGACAAATTTCCCGGCATGCAAATAAGCACCGTCAGCAAGACGCCTTACGGGGGATTGTATGAAGTGGTGGCGGATGGAGAGGCTGCATATGCAACCAGCGATGGAAAGTATCTGATACTTGGTAATGTGATTGACCTCGGAACCAGACGAAACCTGACTTCTGACCGAAATGCCAAGCTTAGCGAAATAAACTGGAAAGCATTGCCGCTGGAAAAATCCATCAAGGAAGTGAGGGGCAACGGCAGCCGCAAGCTGGCCATTTTTTCCGATGCCGACTGCCCCTTTTGCCGCAAGCTTGAACCGGAACTGGAAAAGCTCGACAACGTGACGATATACACCTTCCTCTACCCCGTTGAGGGCCTGCATCCGGATGCCGTGCCGACTTCCAAGCGAATCTGGTGTGAAAGCGATCGGCTGAAGGCCTGGAAGGGCTATATGCTCAAGGGTGAGATGCCCACGTCCAAGGGCGATTGCCCAAACCCAGTGGATGAAACCGTTGAACTGGGCAACAAGCTGAAGGTCAGGGGTACGCCCACCATCATTCTGGAAAACGGCCAGCGCATTCCCGGTTATTTGCAGGCGGATAAATTGGACAAACTGATGACGGCGGCGAGCAGGAAAAAATGAGCATCGTTCCCCACTGGGACGAGCGCTATGCCCAGCCCGGTTTTCTGTTTGGTGAAGCGCCCAACGCTTTCCTGAAAAGCCGCTTGTCTCTGTTCAATCCCGGGCAGACTGTGCTTGCCGTCGCCGATGGCGAAGGCCGTAACGGCGTGTGGCTGGCGGAACAGGGCTTGCGCGTTCATGCGGTGGATGCGTCTAAAGTAGCGTTGGAAAAGTCATGCCAGTTGGCTGATCGGCGAGGCGTTTCTCTGCAATGGGAGGAAGTCGACCTGCAATCCTGGACTTGGCCCGACGCGGCCTATGACTTCGTGGTTGCCATTTTTACCCAGTTTGTCGGTCCGGAAGGCCGCGCCCTGCAGTTTGCCGGCATACGACGGGCATTAAAGCCGGGTGGCCTGCTCGTCATGCAGGGTTACACTCCGCGCCAGCTTGAATATGGCACGGGCGGGCCGCCGCACGCCGAGAATATGTACACCGAGAACTTGTTGCGCGCCGCCTTCGGCGACTGGGAAATCCAGCACTTGCATGAGCACGACGAAGTTATCGATGAAGGCCCTGGGCACAGCGGCAAGTCGGCGCTGATTGACATGGTGGCGAGAAAGCCAGTCTGAGAATTTACACGGGGGCAGCCTGGGCAACAGAGGAATTCCTGCTGTTGCTCACAATTGGTTTGTGCCTTCCTCCATTACCGCGGCTTCCTGTGTGTTAATGGGTTCTTGCTTTCAAGACTTCGTGCAGCGCATCTGGTTGTCCAGCTTCATCCACTTTCCCAGCCACTCTTTTGCGCGTAGTCGTGCGTGACGCGCGGCGATTTTTTCCTCCGGGCCCTGATCGGCGCGGAAGTCGAAAGCACGCCGCGCAAAGGGGTAAACCTGGTATTCAACCGGCACGCCGCGCTCCCATAACGCATAGAAGGCGCGCCCGCCGACGAAGCGGCGCAGTTCGAAATCTTCTTCTCCGATCAGAAACAGCATTGGGGTGTTGATCTGCATCACTTCGGGTGCCACGCGGAACAACTGGTCTGGCTCGGGTGCATTCGGATTTTGCATGTGGCCGTAATAGCTGACGATGGCGGCGATATCCTTACCGCGCTTGGCGGCCAGGCGGATCGCATAGTACGGTCCACGCGACTGCCCAACGATGCCAATAGGTCCTTTGCAGATGTTGGGCTGTTTCATCAGATAATCCATCGCAGCTTCAACGTCGGTTTCGGTTTCCGGATTGTGCTCGGAGGGCCAGCGCTCGATCATGCGTCCGCTTTGCCA
>JAHENE010000152.1 GCA_024643305.1 Thiobacillaceae bacterium
GAAGCTTCCGTTGTTTCCAGAAATATCTGTGCCATCTCCCGATTCATCAGTTTTCGGGTGTCCATAGGCGGCGGCATCTCGATGGCCGAGCCGGGCAGCCAGCGAGAAAGCACAGAAATCAGCGCAGCCTCTTCATAAGGCTTGGTCAGGTAATCGTTCATCCCGGCCCGGAAACACTGCTCCCGGAAATCATCGCTGGATTGCGCGGAAAGCGCGACGATGGGCACCTGGCCGGCTTTGCCTTGCAGCGATCGTATTGCATGGGTGGCCGCAAAACCGTCCATTTCAGGCATTTGCCAGTCCATCAGCACCAGATCCCAGGTTTCGTTGCTGGCCTTCTCCACGGCTTCGCGTCCTGTGCCGACAATGCTCGTCTCCAGCCCCAGCGACGAAAGCTGGTAAGCCAGAACTTTCTGGTTGACGGGGTGGTCCTCTGCGATCAGTACGCGTCCTTTGAAATACTCGGTCTGGACCGGCACGGCGGATATGGGCTCGACCCCCGGCGGCGCCGCAAGATATGGCAACACGATCCAGAACAACGCACCATTTTGCGCATCCGGAGGCGGGCTTTGAACGCCGATGTCGCCTCCCATCAGATCGACAAGCTGGCGGCAGATTGCCAGTCCCAGACCAGTGCCTCCATAGTGGCGGGTGGTGGAAGCATCAGCTTGCGAGAAAGCGCTGAAAACCTGCACCTTGGCCTCCGGCACAATGCCGACGCCTTCATCGCGCACCTCAATACGCAAATTCTCCCCGGCGTGGATGGCACGAATGCCGATACTGCCGCGCGAAGTGAACTTGATGGCGTTGTCCACCAGATTCAGCAGAATCTGCCGCAGGCGGTGCGGATCGCCCATGACAGGGCTTTGCAACTCCGGAGAAATTTCCAGATTCAGATTCAGCGATTTCTCAAGAATACGCGGCCGGTAAAGGTCCGCCACGCTTTGGACTACATGGGCCGGAACAAAAGCAACAATCTCTATCGTCAGCTTGCCGGCTTCGATCTTGGAAAAATCCAGGATGTCGTTGATGACGGCCAGCAACCCCTGCGCCGACTGTCTGAGTGTCAGCGCGTATTCGCGCTGAATACCGGTCAGCGGCTCGCGCATCAGCAGATCCGCCATGCCCATGATGCCATGCATGGGGGTTCGAATTTCATGACTGACGTTGGCAATGAACTCGTTCTTGGCTTTTGCTGCGGCAAGCGCCTCGTCCCGTGCCGCTTTCAGTGCGCTCTCGGTTTCCTTGCGCTCTGAAATGTCGCGCATGATCGCCTGGATCACGGGCTGCCCCTCCAGTTGCATGGCGTGCAAGGCAATCTCCGAAGGAAACAGGGTGCCGTCTGTGCGACGGCCGAGCCATTCCATGAAGGCGTGGCCGTTGGTGCGGGCCAGTTCGATGTGATGCTGGGCGTACTCGATTGCCGGCTGGCCATTTTCCTGGATGCTGGCGCCAAGCTCGGCAATCGGCATGTCGAGAAATTCCTCTACCGATGGCAGGCGAAACATTTGCAAGGTGGCCGGATTGCAGTCGAGAAAGCCCTTGGCACCAAGAATCACCACCGCATCCGAATTGGACTCAAACAGCGTCTGGAACTTGATTTTTTCATTATCCAGGAGGCTTGTCTGAGAAGCCACTCTGCGCGATACCGTAACCGCGACAGCCGCAACCAGAGCAGCAGCAATCATGCCCAGAAGCAGAATGAAGTTGCGGGTGGCGATATAAGCGCCATAGGTTTCTTTCAAGGCTTGTTCGTTGGCCTGGCGCTGAAGGTGCGTCATCTGGTCCAGGGCTTCGACCAGGCGGTTTTGCAGCGGAATTGCCTGCTGTTGCAACAGGGTCAGTGCGCCATAATTGTTCTGTTCCATGGCCTGGCTGATTACGTCAAACATGACAGGCTGGTTCACGCGCGTGATCTCATCCACCTTGAACAGCAACTCCTTTTCGGCGGCAGCTTCCTGCATTTCGATCAGTTGGGCGCGGTCCTTGGAGTAGCGCTCGCCCAGCGCCATAAACTTCTGGAACAAGTCATCTTTTTCCCATGGGTCGATCGACACCACGATGTGGTGCATGACAATGGCGCGGTCGCGCAGCGTATCGCGCATGCGGCTGGCAAGGCTGGTTTTAACGTTGTTGACTGTAACCACGCGCTCTAGCTGCTGATTGATCTCCGCCATCTGGTAGACGGAGAGAAAAATCACGCCCATCAGCAGCAGCATGGCGATGGCAAAGCCCAATCCAAGACTGAGCATGAGTTGACGCAGAGGCTTTTGCGTCACCATGAGGAATCTCCCAGCGCCTGATTGATGAAGGCGCGCCATGTTCCGTCGGGCACCCATACCTCGCGCATCGGCCAGGCGGCAGATGTCTCATCCTCCTTGCGGACAATCCTGCGGTAAAGATACACAAATGCCGATACGCGCACGTTAAGCGCGTAATGCAGCCATGGTTTTCTGCCTACGAATCCTGCCATCAGACGAAAAAACTGCTTAAGCTGGTCCACCTGTGGATTTTCCCATTCGATCGGTATCTGGAAATAGGAAACACCCTCTCGCGCCACCATCTCGGCTTTGCCTGGAAGAGCGTTGGAGGAGGAGGGCGTCGCCAGGTTGATCACGACTTCAATGCCCAGGGCAGGCAGGCGGCCGATGTCTTTTCAGACATTTGTCCTGAAGTCCACAGCCAGTCATAAACCTGATGCGAATTGTGTGCATCCATGCGCTCGGCAAAACGGTAATTCTCCCTACGGTTTCTGAATATTTTTGTAGCCTGTAACCATGGCCCTGGGCAGATTCTCTCGGTGCAGGGCACTGGAAACAAAAACACCGGCGATATGGAGAAACACAAGCGCCAGGGTCAGGTTCACAAAGGCTTCATGCGTTTCCTCCCAGAACTCATCACCTTCACCATTGCCGTTCTTTTCGTTCTTGCCGCTTTCATGATCGTTTTCGTCGCCATGGGCGTAGGCAGACTGGATAAACACAGACTGCTGGCTGGCGAGCGGACCGTGCCCCTCGGCACCGTATGCCTCCAGTCCGCTCCAACTGGTGCCGGCCAGCGAGAGCAGCAGGGCGACGACCATCCAGCCCCCCAGTGGATTGTGCCCGAGGTAGTGCCGCGGCTTGCCCGAGAGCAGCGACTTGGCGTACTCAATAGTTAACCGGGGGCCGTAAACAAAATCGGCAAACCTGGCGTACTTCGTTCCGGCAAAGCCCCATAGCGTGCGAAACACAATCAGGCCGATTACACCGTAACCCGCGTAAATGTGCAGCATGCTCTCGTCATCACCGCTGAAGTAGGAGACCGTAAACAACACAACCAGAGACCAGTGGAATATCCGAACGGCAATATCCCAGACCTTTACACGTTCTTCAGCTGACATAAAGCGCCCCATCCTTGAGAAAAACACCATGAAAATACTGCCCTGGTCCTTAACGGCCCGGCAGGGCAAGTTCAAAAGTCTTGCCGCCATATCCGTATTTCTGGTCGCGTGCCTGAACCACAACCACACCCACCCCAGGCGGGATTGAAACCCCATACAAATCCCGCGTAAAGGGTTGCTCGCTGGCATGGTCGTGCCACAGGCGCCGTTCGCCAAAAACCCGGCCGTCGCGGCCCATCACCCGGAAAGCATCCGCGTAACGCCTCGGGGAATCATAAGGGGACGAAATCGTCGCATCGAAGTCAAAGCTGTCAGCACCGCTCGCGCGGGCCGTGACGCCGACAACATCGGGAAATTTCTGCTCGGCAGCATAAACTGGCCGAAACGGCACAAGTGCTGCCAAAGCCATGGCAAACAAGAAGAAGAGGATTAAATTCCGGCGGGTCATGGGTGCAAGGCCTGTTTGAGTTGTGAGTATAGCCACACTATCGCGGGCCAGGTACTGTTCACCACACAAGGCGCAAGGGCGAATCAACCGGTTATTGGTTGCAGCTTGAATTGGCAGCCCCTAGCACCGGTCAGCGATATCGGCTTTGATTGGCTGATATGGACTCGCTTTGTTGACGCTCCCATGGTTCAATTTCGCCAGCACATACCAGAAACAGTGGATGGGGTTCGGGTGCGTCGATTATTTTCCATTTCTTGTAAAGCTCTTGGTTGCGCACACGAAGCTTGCTCATCAAGTGCGCCCACTCGTATTCAACCTGACCGGACGTAACGGGAATGACAAAATGCCTTTTCGCCGCCCTGATCTTGCTCTTGTCGAACGCATAGCCGCGTGCCTCGGCCTCGGCATGAACATACTTTAGATACAGCGAAAGTGCAGTAAGCGGAGCAGAGTGATTCTTGAAGCGCTCAAGCTGTGGATGATTTCGATAACCCCGCGTTTCTCCGCGCAGCACCGCCTGGGCCAGAAGAGCCTCTCGCCACAAGGCAACCAAACCTTGCGGGTCAAGGTAGCGAGGGTGCAACGACCAGAGTCGCATATTCTATGGTGCCAAAGGTTTGAGTTAACCGGCTGGACGCCGTAGGCGGCCAGTCCGGGCGGAATGAAGTGGAGCAGTGTTGAACGAGTAGTTAGCGTGCGTTGTTGTAAGTTGCATACTTAAAGGCAGCCCTCAACATATTCAACAGACGGCTCAAGGCCACCTCGTATGTATGCGACCCTGTTTTCTCCGACCTCCATAACAATGGCTTTCTTCCCACTCTGGTTCTTGAAAATCAGGTAGAAGCCGTTTTCGTCATAGTGATGTGGCGCTATATAGACCTTCGGGTATTTTTGCTTAACTATGGCCAGAGGGGTTCCAACAGATATTTTTAGAGTATTTGGAACGCCTTCATCCACATCAGCCCTGGTAAGAATGCCTTCTTCCACCATAAAACTGACCTTGGGATATTTCTTGAATTGAACAAAATCGCATCCTTGTTCGCCTGTCTCAGCTTTCGCTTTCTCACCCAGTTGTTTTTCAATATCAGTGAGACGACTGCCGAACCTGACAGCACCATACGACTCCCAACCAAGAATAGGCTCGGCGGCGTTCGCAATGCCGAGACATGAAACCAATGCTAGAAATACTATAAGTGATCGCATTGGGTGTGCACCCCAACGTGTGAATTAACCGGACTGCGCGGCTTTTTGCGCAGGGAATCTTCCCCCGATTTAATTGACACCGGGTTATTGAGCCAACAGTTTTTCATACGTTGCAGGCGACACGTAGTTTAGGGATGAATGAATTCTACTGCGGTTGTAGAACGGCAGGTAGCT
>JAHENE010000153.1 GCA_024643305.1 Thiobacillaceae bacterium
TGCGATATGCGGACGGCTTTGCAGTGAAGCTGCCGCGTGCCGCGCAACAGATGAATAAGCAATCATGAGCAAGCAAAGAGACTCCAAGAACCTGATCGTTGGCCTGGATATTGGCACTTCTAAAATCGTTTGCATCGTGGCCGAGGTACAGCCTGAAGGCACGCTGGAAATCATCGGCATGGGCTCGAATCCTTCCAAGGGATTGCGCCGCGGCGTGGTGGTAAATATCGAATCCACGGTCAATGCCATCCAGCGTGCACTTGAAGAGGCCGAATTGATGGCCGACTGCAAGATTCGCGAGGTTTACACGGGCATCGCCGGCAATCACATCCGCAGCTTCAATTCGCACGGCATGGTGGCGATCAAGGACAAGGAAATTAGCCAGATTGATGTCGAGCGCGTCATAGACACCGCTCGGGCGGTCAATATCCCCATGGACCAGCAAATCCTGCACACCATTCCGCAGGAATTCGTAGTGGATGGACAGGAAGACGTAAAAGATCCTCTAGGCATGAGCGCGGTACGTTTGGAAGTGCGCGTGCACATGGTGACAGGTGCGGTGTCGGCCGCGCAGAACATCGTCAAGTGCGTGCGCCGTTGCGGCATTGAAGTAAGCGATCTGGTGCTACAGCCGCTGGCATCGGCCATGGCGGTGTTGACTGAAGACGAACGTGAGCTAGGCGTGTGTCTTGTCGATATCGGCGGCGGCACGACAGACATTGCGGTGTTTACCGATGGCGCCATACGCCACACCGCAGTAATTCCGGTGGCAGGTGACCAAGTCAACAACGATATCGCTGTTGCTTTGCGCACGCCACCCAAGGACGCAGAGGATCTCAAAATCCGCCACGGTTGTGCATTGCGCCAACTGGCCGATGCGCGCGACATGATCGAGGTGCCGGGTGTCGGCGACCGTCCACCCAAGACCTTGTCACGGCAGACGCTTGCTGAATTCATCGAGCCTCGCATGGAAGAGCTGTATTCCCTGGTGCAGGCCGAATTGCGCCGTTCTGGTTTCGAGGAGTTGTTGTCGTCCGGCATTGTCATCACTGGTGGCTCGGCTGCCATGCAGGGCATGGTCGAATTGGGCGAAGAGGTTTTCCACATGCCGGTTCGCCTGGGATATCCACGCTACGAGGGGGGCCTGTCGGAAGTGATGCGAAATCCGCGCTACGCGACTGGCGTTGGATTGCTGTTGGCTGGACTGGATGCGCATGGCCGCGAGTCGCCATCCAAGTTGGGTGCGGGCAGTTTCAAGGATTTGCTGGAACGCATGAAGTCCTGGTTCAAGGGCAACTTCTAGCGTTTCGTAAAAGGGTTTTTTTCTGGGGGCGAAAACCTTCAGGAGAAATGCAGTGAGCCTGTTTTATTTGTTTTAAGGAGAGCGAATGATGTTTGAATTATTGGATACAGATACACAAGATGCCGTGATCAAGGTCATCGGCGTGGGGGGCTGCGGTGGCAACGCCGTGGACCATATGATTACTTCTGGTTTGACCGGGGTGGAATTCATTGCCGTCAACACCGACGCACAGGCTTTGAAACGCAACCAGGCCAAAACGCAGCTGCAGTTGGGAACAGCTGTGACCAAAGGGCTGGGTGCCGGTGCCAATCCGGATGTGGGTCGCGAGGCTGCGCTGGAGGACCGCGAGCGCATTGCCGAGATGATCGACGGCGCTGACATGCTCTTCATTACTGCTGGCATGGGCGGCGGCACGGGCACTGGCGCGGCACCTGTGGTGGCCGAAGTTGCCAAGGAGCTCGGCATTCTGACCGTGGCCGTGGTGACCAAACCATTCATGTTTGAAGGCAAGCGCGTACGCGCGGCCAATGCCGGCATTGAGGCACTGGGCCGTCATGTCGACTCACTCATCATCATCCCCAACGACAAGCTTATGCAGGTGCTTGGCGAAGACGTGTCGATGCTGGAAGCGTTCAAGGCTGCAAATAATGTGCTGCACAGCGCGGTCGGCGGAATCGCCGAGGTGATCAATTGTCCGGGTCTCGTCAACGTTGACTTCGCCGACGTACGCACTGTCATGTCCGAGATGGGTATGGCCATGATGGGATCTTCATTGGCGAACGGCGAAGGCCGCGCGCGCATTGCCGCCGAGCAGGCCGTCGCCAGCCCCTTGCTGGAAGATGTCAACCTCGCAGGCGCGCGTGGTGTGCTGGTCAACATAACCGCTTCCTCCTCCATCAAGATGCGGGAAATCCACGAGGTCATGGAGACCATCAAGGCATTCACTGCGGATGAAGCGACCGTTATCGTCGGCAGCGTGGTGGATGACACCATGGAGGACAGCCTGCGCGTGACCATGGTGGCGACCGGTCTGGGCAGCCCAGTGGCGCGCCAGCAACCCAAGCCCATGCAGGTGATTCGTACTGGCACCTACGACATGCCGGTAGCTGCAGGCGGGGATGAGGAAATGCCCAACGTCATGCGCGGCCGCAACGAACGCACCGTCAAGGCCTGGGAGGATTCCGGCGTGGACTCGCTGGATATCCCGGCATTCCTGCGCAAGCAGGCCGATTAAGCGGGCGGCTCACCCGCTGATCGGACAGTAATTTCCTCTCCCCCTCGCTCTCCGGGGGAGGGGACGCTTGCCCCCTAAAATTTAGCCCCTTGCCATTTTTTCATTGACCCTCATCTAGGATGGGGTAATGAACGCTGTACGCTCGCCTGCCGTGGCAGGAACCTTCTATCCGGCCGAACCGAATCTGCTCCGCAACGAGGTGGGCAGGCTATTGTCCGACGCGCCCAAAACCGGTCAGGCCTCGGCGCCCAAGGCGCTTATTGTCCCCCATGCGGGCTATGTGTATTCCGGGCCCGTTGCTGCCCCGGCCTACGCTTGCCTTGCACCAATTGCCGACCAGATAAAACGTGTGGTCCTTCTTGGCCCTGCGCATCGAGTGGCCGTGCGCGGCCTTGTACTCCCCGAGGCAAATCATTTTGCAACCCCATTAGGGGAGATCGCGCTGGATCGCGAGGCGATAAAGCAGTTGGATGGCTTGCCGCAGGTTGTGGTCAGTGATGCGCCACACGCCATGGAGCATTCGCTCGAAGTTCACTTGCCATTTCTACAGACTGTTCTGAAAGATTTTCGTCTGGTGCCACTGGTCGTGGGTCGCGCCACGGCGGATGAAGTGGCGGCTGTTCTGGAACGTCTTTGGGGGGGGCCGGAAACGCTGATTCTGGTCAGTTCTGATCTGTCCCATTTCCTGCCATATGAGTTGGCAAAACAGGTAGATGCGGATTCAGTGCAACACATTCTGAAACTGGATTCCCGGCTCAATCATGAGCAGGCGTGCGGTGCCACGCCGGTAAACGGGCTGCTCGCCATTGCTCGTCGCAAGGGGCTTGGGGCGCAACTTCTTGATTTGCGAAACTCAGGCGACACGGCAGGCGACAAGTCACGCGTGGTGGGCTACGCTTCCATTGCGTTTTATGAAGAGCCGAATGGGGGCGAAACAAGCAATCCGGAAGATGAGTATGGCGGGGTGCTGCTGAAAGTGGCGAGAAATGCCATCGCCAGCAAGTTTGGGGAAGCCGGCGCAAGCTGCGAAATCCGTCCCTGGATGCACAGGCCTGGGGCAAGCTTTGTCACCCTCACCCAGAGCGGAAATCTGCGCGGTTGCATAGGCTCTCTGGAGGCGCATCGTCCATTGGTCGAAGATGTTCAAAAGAATGCTATCGCTGCGGCTTTTCATGACCCGCGCTTTGCCCCCTTAAGCAAAAATGAATTTGTAAGCACGCGCGTTGAGGTATCGCTGCTTACGCCAGCGCAGGCGATTGAGTTTGAAAGCGAGGCCCATGCGCTAAGCCAGTTACGCCCCGGCGTTGATGGCCTGATTTTGCAATTTGGCCGATATCGCAGCACTTTCCTGCCGCAGGTGTGGGAAACGTTGCCCGATCCCGCCACTTTTCTTGGACACCTTAAGCGCAAGGCTGGCTTGGCGCAGGACTTTTGGCACGACGAGATGCAGCTTTCGCGCTACACGGTAAGCAAATGGAAAGAGGCTGGGCATGAGTAAGGTGGAAAACTCGCTCTTTCCAGCCCGCTGGTGGCACAAACTTGAAGACGGCCGCATTCAGTGTGACCTGTGCCCGCGCGATTGCAGATTGCATGAAGGTCAGCGCGGCGCCTGTTTTGTGCGCCAGCGTATTGGCGAACAGATAGTGCTGACAACGTACGGGCGCTCTTCCGGATTCTGCATCGACCCCATCGAGAAAAAACCGCTCAACCATTTCTATCCGGGCTCATCGGTGCTGTCCTTTGGAACTGCGGGTTGCAATTTGGCCTGCAAGTTCTGCCAGAACTGGGATATCAGCAAGGCAAAGGACATGGACAGGCTGATGGATCAGGCATCGCCTGAGCAAATTGCGATGGCGGCGGCGGATTCCGGCTGCAAGAGTGTGGCTTTTACCTATAACGACCCGGTAATTTTTGCCGAATACGCCATCGACACTGCGCAGGCGTGTCACGAACGCGGCATTCAAACGGTCGCGGTAACGGCTGGATATATTGCCCCGGAGGCACGGCGTGAATTCTTCGCCGTCATCGATGCGGCCAATGTCGACTTGAAAGCGTTCACTGAGGACTTCTATTTCAAGCTTACAGGGGCACACCTGCAACCGGTCCTGGACACCCTGGTTTACCTGCATCATGAAACGAAGGTGTGGACCGAAATTACGACCCTGCTGGTTCCTGGCCACAACGACTCAAGCCAGGAAATTGAAGCGCTTTCCAAATGGGTGGCGAAGGAAATGGGGCCGGATGTGCCGCTGCATTTTTCTGCCTTCCATCCCGATTTCAAGATGATAGACGTGCCGGCCACGCCGCATGAAACCCTGACCCGCGCGCGGCAGATCGCCCGCAGTGAAGGACTAAATTATGTCTACACTGGAAATGTGCACGATCCTGAAGGCGATACAACTTATTGCCCTGGCTGCAAAAAGCCGCTCATCGTGCGCGACTGGTACCGCATCCTGAAGTACGAGGTAACCTACGACGGCCATTGCCCGCATTGCCAGACTGCAATAGCCGGCCGTTTTGGCAAATTCGAAGGTGCTTTTGGGCAGCGGCGTATCCCTGTCCGGCTCAATATGGGGGCCTGAGATGAAAAATGAGCTCGTCAGTATTCCCGTAAACGGCAAACATATCGAAGGCGCACTGGAACTGC
>JAHENE010000154.1 GCA_024643305.1 Thiobacillaceae bacterium
GTCTTTGGTGAGTTCGATATAAATGTCAAACCACCCCCCCGCCACCATACCAATGATGCGCCCCATCTGTTGGCGTGCCATCCGCGTTGCTGCCACGTAGTAGCCCGCTTGCGCTGCGTTCCTGCGCCTGCTTGTGGCTGTCATGGCACTGTTTGCAAAGGCTTTGTAAGTTGTCGCGGTCATAAAACAACGCCAAATCTCCCTTATGCGGGGTGATGTGATCCGCGACTTCCGCAGCAACGACATGACCTAGCGACATATGGAACCGGCAAAGCGGATTTGTCGATAGCTGCGACTCCCTCGCTTTGCGCCATGCAGCGCGGTTATAAAGATGGTGATATGTCTTTGCATGCACGTTGATGCAAGATACAGACTTATTATGCCGATGTCAAGTGAGGCTTGTCCCGCCATCATTAATCCGCCCTGGCTTGCGCGGCCAGGCATGAATACCTCTTGCGCATCTCTTTTAGATCCTCAGCAGTCAACTTCTGCGCTGGTCTGGGTGCCATCAACGCACCCACGCGGTCAGGGCCAATACGCTGGATCAGCCCTTCCCGGTACAGTGCGATATTTCCGTGGAGGTGTTGATTGCACCGCACGCATTGGGCGTGTACGTTGTCCTCGTGGAATCGCAATTCTGGCCTCGCCCCCACCGTGAAATAGTGCCCGGCATCTGCGGTGTAGTGCAATGCTCCACAGCTTATGCAGGGTTTACCCGCATCCCTGGCCCGGATGTAGGAATTAAATGCCTTTTGTGTCAGCGCCAGCCAGTGGCCGCGAGGTTTCAGCGCCTCAATCCTCAGCTTTGTGGCTTTCCGATCCTCCTTGTCACCAGCCTTTGCCGCCTTCACGGCTTTTATGGCACACCTCGGCGAGCAAACAGACTGCATGGGCCTCGACCTGACAAATGGCGTTTTACAAATTCGACATTTCTGGGATCCGCTCAATTCTCGTCCTTCGGTATAGCCCCGTGCAAATATCTGCTGGACATACGCTCGCACAAAAACCGAGCCACCATTATTGGCGAATCAGGCCAAGGCCAACGCGGCACGATCACTGCCAGCCTTAGCTCGTCGGCGGTACTGCCAGGCATTTCCAGCGCTTCATAGCCCCCAAGTATGCGCCAGCGGTCGCCGGTCAATTTAGGGCCTTGATTGCCTTTACAGCATGAAACTGCGGCTTGAGGTTGCCGTCTTGCCCCGCCAGACACATCCTTTCATACGGGTAGGCGCCAGAATCGACGTGATACTGCGGGCAAAATTCGCGCTGATTGCAATAGCCACCCATGCAAGGTGTTTTTGCGATACGCGCCGCCATTGCTTCATCTGCTGTCATAGCAGGCCCTCCTTGGCTGCCATGTACGTGGCCTGCGCCGTTGTGCGCGCCCCCAGGCGCTGCCGCGCTCCGTACAAAAAGGCGCTGACCGAGTTCTGACTTACTCCCATCGCCTGCGCAATCTGCGAATACTCTAGTCCTTCAGCGGCATGCTTCAGCGCCTGCAGTTGTCGGCGGGTTGGTTTTGTGTAGTCGGTCATTTTGCACGCCTACCAAGAGATTCCATCGCCATCTTCCGCGCCCTGTCCGACGCCGCTTTTTCCTCTGCCGTCATAGGTGCAGGGGCTTTGTAATACTCCTTCGGCCCGGTTTGCACAATGCCCTTATCGCGCAGCCTGAAAACGTCGCGCCAACCGTTCATGATGCTTTGGTCTAGGCATAACTGCGGGTCTTCGCCGCCTCCCTTGAGCTTGACCAACTCACCAATGATCAGCCTTTCCGCGTAAGTCGTTAGCGGCGCTTTGATCTTGCGCCGCATCTCGTGGAAGGCTTCCCAAGATTCGAGATCAATCCAGTCTGGTGGAATCAGCATTCATCCGTCCTGTAGATAACTTGTCTGCATTAACTCATACCCAAGCGGTTCCGAACGGCCTCCAGCTTTCCCAAGCCTAAGCACAGGAAGCCTTCAAGTCACCCAGTGCGGACACGGTAGACCTCCGACAGCCGTTCGAGGCACCGACGCTATCTTCGCCATCGGTCTATGCGGTGTTGCATCCTCTTTCCCACCAGTACCGCTTCTCAAAGAGACCGCTGTTGATGCCGCTAGGCCCGCCCGGTACATCTTCCAGTCGCACAAAGCAAAAGCCCCTGGGCTCTGCTCCACTTGCTGTCACAAGTTGCCCACTTAAGGGCTTGAAGCAGAAGCCAGGGGCTTCTTTGTCATCTGTGACAGCAGCGACAAAGAAAGTTTGCATTGCTGTTTGAATTCAGTCAAGTGCTTTTTTTAACTTTTTTCACACTCCACGTCACCAGCTCGGCATGGCCGCACGCCTTGACGCCCTTCACAAGCTCAAGCTCTGGGTGCAGCGCCAGGCACTCCATCACCCGCTTCTGCGGGCTCAGGCTAGGGCTGGCTGCGAACATGCCGGCATATGTCAAAGCACGGCGGCGAAGTTCGCCAACGATCATTTGCCCATGTGTCTTGTTCATCTTCCCTCCACACTGCCCGACCACGTAAATACGCTGGACGGTCGCACTTCAGAAAAGGTGCGACCGGTCCTGATGGCGCTTATCACATGCGCCGTATTGTCAAGGGCGTGCGCCACCTCGCGGCCCGTCTGCTGGCTTTCGCGCACCCACTGCGCCAGCTCGGGCGTAAGGCTGGTATTCCCGCTGTCGATCTGGATGCGCCGATTGATTAGCCGCCGTTCTGGCTCGCCCCGCAGGTATCCGCCGTTTGTTACCCATGCACCCCATTCGGCCTTTGTGCCGGCCATGAGGTGCCCCGGATTCCCGCACAAGTCATTGCGACATTGGCGCCAGACATTCCAGCCCTTCGCAAGTTTTGTTTTGCGACCCATCGTCCAAGCAGCCCGGCCAATCGTCGTGCAGATTTCCTCGTCGGCCAGCCATACGCGGGGTTCGACGCGCCCGCCTTGTCGTGACTTTTGGACCGACCCGGCCCAGATCCAGCAGCCGGTGTCTTTGTCGCAAAAACACCGCAGGCGCAGGTCTGCAATAGTCCTGATTCCGCTTAGGTAAGGGCTTGTCTTTTTGTTCATGCCGCCACCTTCTCCGCCTTGCGCGCCTCATTGCAGGCGCTGCACAGCATCGGAACCCGCGCCCTGCCGCCAATGTGGCGGTGATGGGATCCTTCCATCCCGCCTTTGTGGCCGCACATGAACAGCGTCTTGGTACACATGCCGATGCCTGGGTGGCGGGTTTGTAACGTTGTGTCTCGCTCGCTCAGGCTCATGCGGCCGATCTCCCTTGTAGGGTTAGGGGGTGTGTTTCTCTACACCCCACGTTTGCGGGGTTACCCCCGTGGTTCGGGGGTTGCACAGTGCCGACATGGCCCAGCGAACGACGATTGACGCAGCCCCACTCCAGGCCCTGCAAGGCAGCGGCGGGGTGGATCTGTTCGCCCGGCTGGCCGAATCGTGCGCAGCAGATGCAAATAGCCGCAGTGCGTCCGGTTGTGGGCCTGGTTGCGCCTGGGCAGCCGGCGCTGTCGTCCAGCAGCATGGGCGTATGGGTGGGAGCGAAGCTGGCGAATCGAACGCCAGCAGCACCACCGCTGCCGGTGGTCTTTTGATCAGCTTTCGCAGATGGCTGCCCCACCAGGGGCATCGCAGAACAAGTACCCGAGGCCGAAGACCCGGGGAAAGGGCCGCTTTCGGCGGCCCCAGGAGAAACGGTTTTGGCTGGCGTCATGCGGCAGACAGCTTGAATTTGTCGCAGTCAGGCTCTGACTTCAGGGCGCCTTTGGTCAACGCCTCAAGCTGTAGTTGCCGCATCGGTGGCGGGTAGTCTCGCCAAAGCGAGACAGAGCCCTGCGTCATGTCCAGCGCACGCGCCAGGGCTTCCTGCGTCCCAAAATGGGCAATCGCTTGGTCTTTGGTCATGCCCGATTATTGGCGCGCCAATCTGCGCTGGTCAATAGGCACCCCAATTTTTTTTGTAAGCGTGGCGAACGTAGCCGGGATGAAATGCCCAATATGACTACTATCGGCTCACGCATTCGACTACTGCGGAAGAAGCGCGGCCTAAAGCAAGACGCGCTCGCGAAGTTGGTCGGTATTACTCAAGGGAGCTTGAGCTTGATAGAGACCAACAAGACGGCAATTCCGGCGGGGGAGACCCTGGCAGGTTTATGCCGCGTACTGGGTACCACGCCCGACTTCATCATCGCTGGCGGTGGTGATCCCGACAGCATCGAAGGCGCCATCATGGAGCATGAATTGGTGTTTCTGTGGCGCGATTTGCCGCCCGAGGGAAGGCAGATGGTGCTGGACAGCGCGCACTCTGCAGCTAGGGCGCTAAAAGCCAAAAACCGGGCGTAGACCTTCGGCCAGCCAGGCCGGCCACGATTGTTACAACTAAATATTGGCGCGCCTATTGACATGACGCATTGGTTTGCCAATACTGCATCCCATGCGCTGCGGAAACACCAACAGTTGGTGGCAGCGCGGAAGGGATGCACGATGGGAGCAAGCCTCACGCAAATGCTGGACGCGGTTCAAGAGCCGCGGGCAACCAGCCTGGTGTATTCGGCCCAGGTGTTCGTGTATGGCCACGGCCTCACGCTTGACCGGCTGAACGTCGATACGCTGGACCCGGCGCGTTTCATGCTCGCGTCTGACGGCGAACTTCAGCCGCCCGGCTGGGTCAGCATCGGCACCGCAGTCGTGTCCGTCAACTTGCACCCTGAAGCCACGCTTAGTGCCACGGTGGCGAAGCTGGCCAAAGAAGAAGCACAGCGCCGGGTCGAAGCCGCTCAGGAAGCGCTGGCAGCGGCAAACGCCACCCTGCAAGCGCTGGAGGTGCAGCAATGAGCGCGCCCTACGAAGTGCCGTTGCCGTCGCTTGACCAGGTGCTGGAACTTGGGCGCGCTGACTTCTTGCGCAACTCGTTCGACTTTATGGAGAAGACCTTCAACGCGTGCGTCTACCCTCCCGAAGTCGAAGTCAACAAGCAAGCCAGCTTTGGCCAGATCGCAGCAATGACGGTGCCGCAGTTGATCGCCATGGCGCGCATCGCAGCCGATGGCCAAGACTCGCAGCGCTGCATGTGGGCGGTGCAACAACTCAACGCCAAAGCGTGGGACGGCTATGAGCCGTTTTTCCTAAGCACTGCGGAGTGGGAATGATGGCC
>JAHENE010000155.1 GCA_024643305.1 Thiobacillaceae bacterium
GCTGGCTTCCATCACCTTCCAGAATTACTTCCGCATGTATAACAAGCTGTCCGGCATGACCGGCACGGCGGATACCGAAGCCTACGAATTCCAGCAGATATATAACCTGGAAACCGTGGTGGTTCCGACGCACCGTCCCATGATCCGCAAGGACATGCACGATCAGGTTTTCATGACGACAAATGAAAAGCACGCGGCGTTGATCAAGGACATTCGCGACTGCCAGCAGCGCGGCCAGCCGGTGCTGGTCGGTACTACCTCCATCGAAATCAACGAGTACCTTTCCGGCCTGCTGCAAAAGGAAGGGCTCAAGCACGAAGTGTTGAACGCCAAGCAGCATGCTCGTGAAGCCGAAGTGGTGGCGCAGGCCGGCCGTCCCGGTGCCATTACCATTGCCACCAACATGGCCGGCCGCGGCACCGATATCGTGCTGGGCGGCAGCATCAAAACGGAACTCGACGCCATTGATGCGGATGAGTCCTTGTCCCAGACCGAAAAAGGGATCAGAAAAGAACGCCTCAAATCCGAGTGGCAGCAGGTGCACGAGCAGGTCCTGCAAGCCGGTGGCCTGCACATTATCGGCACCGAGCGCCACGAATCGCGGCGGGTTGATAACCAGCTGCGCGGCCGTTCCGGACGCCAGGGTGATCCCGGCTCTTCGCGTTTTTATCTTTCACTGGAAGACCCGCTGCTGCGCATATTCGCTTCTGATCGCGTTGCCGCGATCATGAACAAGCTCAAGCTGCCGGAGGGCGAGGCCATCGAGCATCCGTGGGTGTCGCGCGCCATCGAAAATGCCCAGCGCAAAGTCGAAGCGCGCAACTTCGACATCCGCAAGCAATTGCTGGAATACGATGATGTGTCCAACGACCAGCGCAAGGTCATCTATCAGGAGCGCAACGATCTGCTTGCGGCCGAACATATTGCCGACACCATTCAGGTCATGCGCGCGGATGTGATCAACACTGTCATCGACCAACACATCCTGCCCGGCTCAATGGAAGAGCAGTGGGATGTGGACGGAGCGGAAAAGACACTGCAAGCCGAATTCGGGCTGGAAGTGCCCTTGCAGCAATGGCTCAAAGAAGATGAAAAGTTGGACGAGCAGGGCTTGCGCGAAAAAACCGTGGATGCTGCCAATGAGGTCTATGCCGCCAAGGAAGCAATTGTCGGCACGGATGTGCTGCGCCACTTCGAGCGCGCCATCATGCTGCAAAGCCTGGACTCACATTGGCGCGAGCACCTGGCTGCGCTTGATCACCTGCGTCAGGGCATTCATCTGCGCGGCTACGCTCAGAAGAATCCAAAACAGGAATACAAGCGTGAAGCTTTTCAGTTGTTTTCAAACATGCTGGATGCGGTAAAGCTCGAAGTCACCCGCATTACCGCAACGGTTCAGATACGCTCCGAGCAGGATGTGCAGGCGGCTGAACAACAGCATGAGGAAGTTTCCAACGTGCAGTATCACCATGCGGATCCAGACGAGGCATTGGCTGGCAGCGATCAGCCGCTCGACGAAGCCGCAAGCGCGCAACCGGTTACGCGCGACACGCCAAAGGTTGGTCGCAACGACCCATGTCCGTGCGGCAGCGGCAAGAAGTACAAGCACTGCCACGGCCAGCTTACCTAGTTAAAGCCTGTGGCGCTGGTCGCCTGGCGCAAACGCGCCAGGCACTTGCGTGTTTCCTTTGGTAAATCCGATCACCTTGAACAACTCACCCATTTCGGCGGGCGAGAGCAGTTTCTGCACGCCGGTTGAAAGGGGCAGGTACCGGGCGGCAGAGTCGGGCGGCGTTTCAGCGAGCAGGGCGGTAATGCCGCCTGCCATCAGGAAATTTGCCTGCGTGGTATAGCCGCATACATTCAAGCCCGCTTCCAGGCCGGCATCGGCCACGGCGGTGAAATCCACGTGCGCAGTCAGATCGCACAAGCCCGGCAAATAAAACGGATCGTCCAACGCATGGTGGCGGTAATGCGCGCGCAGCGTGCCCATGTGGCGTTGAGGATGGTAGTACTCACTTCGCCCGAAACCGTAGTCGATAAACAGCAGCAGACCATCATCCAGACGCTCGGCCAGGGTTTTGACCAAGGCCGGTGCCGCCAGATTGATTTCGCTCACGTAGCCGGCGGGCAAATCGAGCCCGATTGCTTGCGCTGCCAGCATGGGGTCGGCAATGGGGCGGTCCTCCCAGCTGAAGCCGGTTTCATTCGCAACCACGCCGCGTTCCAGTGGTCCGTTTTCTGTCCAGTGGACGAGATGCACCGGCAGCGCATCCAGCACCTCGTTGCCGAACATCACGCCCGTGAATTTTTCCGGCAGTGCGTCCAGCCAGTTGACTTCAGTGCCTTGCAAGTTTTCCTGCTGTCGTGCGCGCAGTTCACCGCTGACTTCCAGGATTGAATAGGGCGCATCCACACCCAGCGCGCGCAGTTCCCCAATGATCTGCGAGGCCAAAAGCCCCGTACCCGCGCCCAGCTCCAGCACACCACCGCCGGATGGAGGTAACACCCCGGCAAACTGCCGTGCCAGCAAACGACCAAACAAGGGCGAGACCTGCGGCGCAGTGACAAAGTCGCCACTAGCGCCGAATTTCTCCGAACCGCCGCTGTAATAGCCCAGCCCTGGCGTGTACAAGGCCAGTTCCATGTAGCGCGCAAACGGAACCCAGCCGCCATTCGAATCGATTTCCGCCTGGATGTGTTGGATTAATGCCTTGCTGGCTTGGAGTTGTTCGGGGGTAGGAGTGGGCAAGGACATGACGCGTAAAAAAGCTTGGGTGATAATGGACAGTCGAAAACTATAACAGGACAGCAGCGATGGTCGGCAAAACGCCCCCCGTAACCACAATCCTGATCACCGGCGGCTCCAAGCGTGTGGGTGCCGAAATCGCCCGCGTGATGCACGCCGCCGGCGCCAACATCATGATCCATTACCGCAGTTCAGCGAAGGAAGCGCGGGCGTTGCAAGACGAATTGAATGCCGCGCGCGAAGACTCCGTCGCGCTGATCCAGGCAGATTTGCTGGACATGGCAGTGCTGCCCAGTCTGGTCAAACAAACCGTGGCTACCTTTGGCGGGCTGGACGTGCTGGTCAACAACGCTTCAAGTTTTTATCCCACGCCGGTCGGGGGCATAACCGAAAAGGACTGGGTGGACTTGATGGGTTCAAATCTCAAGGCGCCCATGTTCCTGTCCCAGGCCGCGGCACCGGAACTTAAAAAGCGCCACGGCTGTATCGTCAACATCACCGACATCCACGCCGACCGCCCAATGAAAAATTATCTGGTCTATTCCGTTGCCAAGGCCGCGCTGGTCGGGCTGACCAAATCCCTGGCGCACGAACTGGCCCCCAACGTACGCGTCAACGGCGTTGCCCCCGGCCCCATCATGTGGCCCGAAGACAATCCAGATTTTGATGAAGTCACCCGCCAGCGCATCGTTTCCCATACCATGCTGCAGCGCTCCGGTACGCCCATGGATATCGCGCGTGCCGTGCGTTTTTTTATCGAGGATGCGCCCTATGTTTCCGGACAGATATTGGCGGTGGATGGCGGGCGGAGCGCGAAGCTTTGATCAGGGCTATGACTTTTGGCCTATTGCATATAAATAATTAAGCGTTGAATATTCGATGAATTACGAATTAAAAAATATTTGGGCAAAAGGGAGGGGATTTGCAAACGGTTACTGCTGACGACTTGGTGAGTTTGGCGCTTATTGAGTCAAATTCAAATCTCTCAAAATTGATGTCTGCCGATGTGATTTTTTTTCGTGCACCGCTAGGGATCGGTGTGGATGATGCTATCCGTGGTTATATCGAAGATATTGCTGACCCTTCCCAGAAGGGAAGGTTGTGCGTACTCATTGAAACAAGTGGGGGGTATATCGAAGTTGTCGAGAGAATTTATGCTGTCTTTCGACAGCATTATGATGAGGTGGTTTTTGTTGTCCCAAGTTTTGCATATTCGGCGGGCACTGTTTTAGTCTTGTCGGGTGATGAAATATATATGGACTACTATTCTGTACTTGGTCCAATTGACCCCCAAATCGAAGGGGAGGACGGTGCGTTTGTTCCCGGAATTGGCTATTTAAACAAATTTGGGGATTTGGTTGACGAGATCAACAGTGATCCAACAGGCTCACAAACGAGAGCTCAACTAGCCTATTTAATCAAGAAATTTGATCCAGCCAAACTCTTCTTTATTGAGCAAGCGAGAGATTACTCTATTCGACTTTTGAAAGAATGGCTCCCAAAACACAAATTTAAGAATTGGAGCACTACAGAAACGCTACAAAAAGTCGTTACTGACGCGGATAAAGAAAATCGTGCCAGTGATATAGCTACTCTGCTGGGGGATCCTAGAAGATGGCATTCCCATGGTCGTGGCATAGGCATCAAGGAACTAGAAAGCGACGAGATAAAGCTAAAAATTGAAGATTTTGGGAAAAATGTCGATTTGAATAAGGCGATACGGGAATATTATAATTTGTTGATGGATTACCTAGGCAAAACAGGTATGGAAAGTGCTATACATGGGGAGCGTGGGTTACGGAGGGTAACTTTATGATGAACGCACAAGATGGTATCAAGGAACTCCTTAGTAGGATGGAAGAAAAGGCGATGTTAGATGAGACTACTAAACGTCTCCTATCTGAAATCGACAAGCTGGATAAGGAAACAATACTTTTGGATGCGTCTACGTTTGACGAAAAAATCAGACTGCCTTATTCAAGCATGCCAAAAATAACTGCAAGATGTTGGAAATGAAATCTTAAAAAGAAACCGCCTTCAGGGCGGTTTCTTTTGCTCAAGTATCGGGAATTACTGTCCGGTATATTTCCGATACCACTCCACCCACTTGCCGATGCCGTAATCCAGCGGCGTCTTCGGTTCAAACCCGACTGCTGTTTTTAGGGCCTCGATGTCGGCGTAGGTGGCCTCGACGTCGCCAGGTTGCATGGGCAGAAAGTTCTTCTTCGCCTCCTTGCCGAGCGCCTTTTCGATTGTGCTGATGAAGGTCATCAGTTCCACCGGCTGGTGGTTGCCGATGTTATAGACCCGATAGGGTGCGTGGCTTTCGGCCGGGCTGCCGTGCTCGTGGTCGTAATCGGGGTTGGGTTGGGGAATGC
>JAHENE010000156.1 GCA_024643305.1 Thiobacillaceae bacterium
GAGGCCCTCAAGGACAATCAACACGCGCTCGAACTGGTTTCGGATATCAGTGAGAATCTCGTCCAGCATCTTCCAGTCGTTGTGGGAGAAGGATCGGCGATGGGCACCTGATAACTGTATTCCCTGCAGCACGCTGTTGTGGATTAGGGCATCGTGCAGTACCAGATCCTTGGGGCCGAATAGATAACCGATCGTCGTGACATTTGTGGCGTGACCGCTGACGAAAACGATGCTGTCATCGACGCCATGCAACTCGGCCAGAGCAGTTTCCAGCTCACGCTGGATTGGACGTTCTCCCGAAACCAAGCGGCTGGCGGAGACTGAAGTGCCCCAGCGTTCAATGGCCTCCTTGGCGGCCTTGTTCACTCGTGGATGGCCGCACAAACCCAGGTAGTTGTAGCTGGAGAAATTGATGTATTGGCGTCCTCCAATGCTTGTCGTGCTTCCGGCGACACCGTCATGTACTTTGAAAAATGGATTATCCAGGCCAAAACGCTTGGCCGCGACCTGGGGAATGAGCAGTTTTTCGTAATTGGGGAAACGGTCGAACCGAGTAAATTCTTCCGGAATTGCTGCGGAGGAATATTTTGCTGGAACAACCGGCTTCATGGCAGAAGGCTCAACGGCTTTGCCCTTGCGCAACATGATTTTCTTGATCAGGTCATTTTTTGCCTGGTTGGTCAGGCCGAAGACCCGCTTGTTCTTCGCACTCATATTGGATTTCCCAGTGCTGGAGCAAGCTTTCTGACTTCTTGCACAGCTTGGTCCAGGTCGGGTATGTCCGCTGACACATCATGCTGGGCAACCAGATCTGCAAGCATTTCTTTCATGCGTGCATCGTCTTCGGAGTTGGTAGCTTGATTCTCTACGGAATCCGCGTGCAACAGGTGTTGTGCAAGGCGCTCGGTAATGCGGGTTATGGTAGGGCCTTCGCTCAGTGCCATGAGCGGCAGATTGATGCCAAAACGCATTTCGATGCTGAGCACCAGTTCGACACCCATGAGCGAGTCCATGCCGATTTCATAAAGAGATCGATCAACAGGAATGCGCTCCGGGGGCAGGCGCAGAATCTGGGCGATTTCCTCAATCAGTAGTTGTTGCAGGATTTCATGCACTTCCTCTTCGCTATGGTTCGCGATCAAGGTATGGATATCTTCAGCGTCTGCACTGTCCTTTTGCTTGCCGGCTTTGCGGCGCAGCTCTTCGAATCGCGGTGTTTTCGTGGCGGGCAGGAAACGGCTGAGGCTATGCCATTCGAAATCCATCACGGCGATTCCACTGCGGCCATTAGCTATTATGTTGGCCAATTGTGCCAAAGCCCGGTCAGAGGCAAGACTGGTGCCGCCCATCCGGGATTGCAGCGCGTCCTTGATGTTCTCGTTGCGGGCCAGGTAGCCAACGTCGCCGATCGCCCCCCAGCATGCACTGGTGGCAGCAAGGCCTTTGGAGCGGCGATAGGCGGCCAAGCTTTCTAGATACATGTTGGCGGCTACGTAGTTGGCCTGGCCAGGGTTGCCGATGAAAGTCGTGGCGGAGGAATAGACCACGAAAAAGTCCAGTGGCAGATGCTCGGTCAATCGGTGCAGATTCCAGGCACCTAGTACCTTGGGCCGTAGTGCATTATGGAAACGTTCACGGTCGAGGTTTCTGATCAGGCCATCATCCAGCACCATGGCGGCGTGGATGATACCTTTGAGAGGTGGAAGTTCGTTATCGATCTCGTCGATGACTTCCTGTAGCCTGCTTGCGTCGGCGACATCGCAGGCCTTGATGTGCACTGTGGTGCCGGCTGCTTCTAGCTCCGCTACTGCAGCTGCGGCCTCTGGGGCTTCGCCTCCACGCCGTCCCAGCAGGACAACGTGTCCTGCACCCTGTTCGGCCAGCCAGCGTGCTGTTTTCAATCCGAATCCGCCGAGGCCGCCCGTTACAAGGTAGGTGGCCTTATGCGACAAGGCAAGCTTTTTGGCTGTTGCCGTGGCTCTTGCGGCGGGAAACTCGCCATCCTCGAAGTTGATGACAATCTTGCCGATCTGTTTGGACTGTTGCATATAGCGGAATGCATCCACGATGCGCGAGGCGGGGAAACTGCGGTAAGGCAATGGCCGGAGCGCGCCATGTTCGATCAGGCCCATCATTTCGCGAAACAGGCTTGCGGCCAGTGCCGGACGTTCCACCATGAGCTGGTCGGCATCGATGCCGTAATAGGTAATGTTGTCCTTGAAGGGGCGCAGGCCGATCTTGGTGTTCTCATAAAAGTCGCGCTTGCCCAGTTCCAGGAAACGTCCGAAAGGGCGCAGCACCCTAAGGTTCCGATTGACGGCTTCGCCCGCCAGGGAGTTGAGCACCACATCGATGCCCTGGCCTTCTGTGATTTCAAGAATCTCGTCGGCAAAGGCCAGGCTTCGAGAACTCATAACATGATCCGCGCCCAGCAGGCGCACGAAGTCCCGTTTCATATCGCTGCCAGCGGTAGCGAAAATTTCCGCACCAAGGTAGCGGGCTACTTCAATGGCGGCGATGCCAACACCGCCGGCAGCGCCATGGACAAGGATTTTTTCGCCGGGCTGCAGGCGCGCCAAATGGTGAAGCGCGTAATAGGCTGTGAAAAAGGCCGTAGGCACCGTTGCCGCTTCCTCAAAAGTCCAGGCTTCAGGCTTGTGAACGGCAGATCTTGCCTTGGTCACAACCCGTTTGGAAAAGCTTGCAGGCGCAAAGGCAATTACGGGATCGCCGATGCTGAATTCGGTAATGCCTGATCCAATGCGGGTTACCACTCCGGATAGTTCCAGGCCCATGCTTGGGCCAGCAAAGCCGTTTTCAACCGCCTCATCGGAAAGCAGCCCCATGGCATACATGACATCGCGGAAGTTGAGGCCCACCGCCTTTGGATTGATTTCAATCTCATCGTCAGCCAGATCTGGTAGTGGCACGGTTTGCCATTGCAGGTTCTTGAGTTGGCCGGGAATGCTGAAATCCAGTCGGACATTGCGGAAAACATTCTCGTCACGCGCGGCATCATTTGCTTTCAGACGTTGCATGCGGGTCACATGGCGGGCATTCGCCGACAGGATGATTTCGTCTTCGCCATCCGGGTTCAGCAATTCAAGACCAAGCAACAATGCCGTGTTCTGACCCAGTGTGTCCGTTTGCAAGTCGATAAGGGTGCAGTTCAGGGCCGGGTACTCATTCATGATCACCCGCCCAAAACCCCAGAGGGCCGATTGCGATGGGATATGCCGACCCTGGATGGGCTTGCCGTCGGCACGTGAAACCACCGAGCCGTGCGCCGTTACCAGCCATAGACGGGGTGATTTAGAGGGCTCGCAGTTTTCGATGGCATGGATGAGATTCAGCGTGGTGATACAGCGCTGATCCTGGACGGCCATGAGATCGATTTCGGGTACGTCGTCATGGATAGACAAGCCGGCCAACTGGACTACATGATCGTACCCATTCATTCCAGGAAGGGGGGCATCAGCCTCCGCTATGGCCACTTCCTGGCCGTGCTGTGTCAACTGTTCGCGCAGCACCTGCGCGAAAGCACTCGAGTCGCCCTCACGGTCGGTAACGAGCAGCCATTGAGCTGCGTTCGATAAAGCGGATTTTCCCGCAACGGGGTTATCCGGATTTCGAGCCAGTACAGCAAAGACGCCTGTATGGATCGTTTCACCTTGGGGTTCAATCAGGGACTCGACTTCGACAAACCCAGTTTCCTGCAGTATCTGTTGCCACCCTGACGGTGTCAGCAGAGGGGAACCGTGAGATGTCCACCAATCCGGGCTTGGGCCGAAAATGAAATCATTTACCCGGTCCGGATGACGTTCCAGCAGGAGCAACAGGCCACCTTTGTTCAGCATCCTTTTCATAGCTAGCACTGGCAGCACATGGTCGTCTTTGGTACGTACGACAGGACCGGCAAGGACGACATCAAAACCCTGCGGGGCAGCTTGCTCGTCTTCCAGCGCATGTGTCTCGGGGTTCAAGCGCGCACAGGTTACATGGGGCTTGTCAGCGAATTCTGCTTGTGCACGTGCCAAGGGCTCGTCATCGCTCTCGGCGATGACATAATCGCAGCGCCCGGCGGGAAGCAGGGGCAGGAGCATTCGGGTATACGCACGTGACCCTTTGCTGATTTCGAGGATGCGCAGCCGGCGGTTGTCTGGCCACTGTTCCACCGTCTGGGTGATCACCTCCTGCAGTACCCGGTTGATGCCACGGTAGGTGGGGGAGGCTTCCAGGAGCTGCCCCATAAGGCTGCCGGACGCCATGCTGGCGGCCAAGGCAGCACCATCCAGCTTACCTGAGAGCAGGTCGGCCAGATGGTTGCCGACGCGGCCAGACAGTGCCAGGTCGGGCAGGTAAGCCGGATTCTCTCCCAGAATGGAAACCCAGATATCCTCCGGTGGAACTTGTTCTTCATTGGTGAGTTTCCAGCCTTCACCATCAGGTTCAATGAGGCCATCCTCTTGCAGGATAGTGAGCAGCCAATCGCGGAAGGCTCCGTGTTGTTCCGCACCCGGAGCAGGTCTAAACGGGGAATCTGAAATCAACCGGCCTTCCGAATCTGTACATGTCCGGAAGGCGCGATAAGCGAAAGCCCCAACCATGGCATCGAACAGTGGCACGGCACGCTGGAAGTGATCAATGCGGCGCAGGGAGGCTTCTTCACGCGCCAACGCGGCGATTGCCCGGCCCTTGATCTCAATGTTCGTAGGCAAGGGAGAGGCGTCCTCGGGATTGGGCCTGGGCTTGAGATAGGACGTATAAACCCATTCAGCCGTCTTCCCTTGGTTACGCGAGGAAATCTGCATACCTCGGAAACGGCATCCTTCCAGACGGGCAATTGTGTTTCCTTCATCATCCAGAAGCAGGAATTCTGCAAGGACAGAATGTGGACTGCGTTTGACCACGCGAGTTTTGCAGTAACGGATTGTGTCGCCCTGGCCAAAGAGTTGCAGCCTCCCCACGTGGACTGGGAGAAGCGCGGCACGCTTGCCTGCTTCTAGCTCGTCTCGGAAGAAAGCAAGCAAAGTCTGCCAGCAAGAATCAAGCAAAACGGGATGCAGTATATGTGCATCAGAACTGGCTTCGACTGCTTGTGGCAGGCTGATGCTGGCT
>JAHENE010000157.1 GCA_024643305.1 Thiobacillaceae bacterium
CGGCCACAGCCAGCATTTGCAGGAATTCGCGACGATTCATCATGATGTGAGTCTCCTGGGATGATATTTGTCTTCAGTAACGCTTAAATTTTCGGCTCTCTTGGCCATTGGGTAAATAGTAGCTATGGGCCATGCCCGCCATACAAAAAAGGCCTGGGATTACCAGGCCTTTTTGCACCAGATGGCTGGGTTACTTGCGGAAAACCGAAGCTTTCATCGGAAGGCCGTTGGAAACATAGGAGTGGAAGTACTCCAGGTTATTCCAGCTGACGTCACCCTGCTTGGGGGGAATGCCGCGCACCGATTTCACGCAGCCTTCGTAGCGACGATGCAGCGTGAAGAGGTTGTCGCCACCGCGGAACACCGGCCAGTGAGTGCTTTGGCCAAGCACCGGAGAAATCAGCTCTGAGCGCAGACGAACGCCGGCATTCTGCACATGGCAGGTGGCGCAGGCGAAGTTCAGCTGGCCTTTGCGGCTGTAGAAGGTTTTCTTGCCGTCTTCGTAGGCGGCCAGTGCGGCCGGCCCTTCGACTTTGATGTTGGTCAGCATGCCATCGGACAGGGTGCGCATGTAAGCATTCAGAACGCCCATGGTTTTCATGTCGTCGATCTTGAGGGCTTGCTCGCCGTTGGAGACACGGCATGCGTTGATGGCATCATTCAAGGTGACAACCTTGCCTGCTTTGTCGTCAAAGTAGGGGTAGCTGCCGGCAATGTTCTTGCCGCCATTGGGCAGGCAGTCGGCATAGGTCTTGCCAGTCTTGAATGGGGTTTCCCACATCTTCTTGCCCTTTTCAATGTCTTCGATAAAGGGCGGGAACTCCATAATGGCTTCGTACTGGTCCTTGGAATCCTGGTCAAAGGCCAGGGCGCCATAAACGTAGTCTTCCACCTTGATGTTGGGGAACTTGGTGGTGAAATATTTGATCGTGTCCAGGCGGTCCTGTTCCGGCGAAGCCATGGTATTGACAGCGCCTCCCAACAGACCCAGGCCGATCAGCCCCAGAATTACTTTTTTCATATCATCTCCTCCGGAAAAACATTTGGCGGGATACTTCAAAACCAGCCGGGATACCCATCCCGGCTGGTGCCATACGATTATACTTAGCTAATCGTGGCGGTGTCAGTGCGCTTGTCGCCCTTGTTGTCTTCCCAGGACAATTCGACTTTGTCGCCAGATTTTGCACCCTTGACCTTGAAACCCAGGTAGGGGTTCTTGGACACGCCACCACTCATGCCGCCTTCAAGCACGGTGTTGCCGTTGATCTTGGCGGTTACCGTGGTGATGAAGTGGGCGGGCACCTTTTGTCCGGTCTTGGAATCCTTGCGCAGACCGGTTTCCATGGGGTGGTTCATCAGTACTTTAACGTCGGCCACGTCACCTTGCATGGTGGCGCGGATTTTCATTGGATCAGCCATTTTTGCTTCCTTTCTGAGTTCGGTTCAATCGATTCGTGATTGTGCGGACAATTAACCGCCGCAACCGCCGATGGTGACTTTCACTTCCTTGGTGGCAGTGTAGCTCTTGCCACCGGCCGTCACAACAGCGCGAACCAGAGAGGTAGAACCCATCTTGATGCGAGTGGAAATATATCCCTGCGCGCCGCCGCTGAAATCGAAGTCGGCAACCAGAGGAGTGGCGTTTTTCTCGGCAATGATGGCAATGCCAGTGGTGCCGGCGATGTTGCTGGTAACTTCCACAGGAACCACGGCGCCGTTTTCGGCGATATCCGGGGCCTTGATGGTGATGTCCTTGGAATCGGCTGGGGAAGATACGCCCATTCCTTTCATGGCATCAGCCATGTTTTTGGCATCAAAAGCGTCGCGTGGGCTTACAGCCAGTACGCGAGTCGGGGTTACCAAGCCAGCGGCCACGGCCACGGCCACAGCGCCGGCGCCAGAGGCGCCTTTAAGGACGTTTCTACGCAAAGCGTTCATGCATTTCTCCTAGATATAAATTTACAGACCGTAGACGAAGTCGGCGATCATGTCGATTTCTTTGTCCGACAGTATGCCGTGTTTGGCAAAAGGCGGCATCGACGTGTTCGGGTTCGCAGCGGTGGCATCCGCAATCTGGGCGCGAAGCTTGGCCTTGTCGGGGTAACGCGCACTCATGGCGATGAGCGGCGGACCGTAAAGGCCGGTGGATTCGGCGTCAGGTTGGCTGGGCATGCCATGGCAAGCCAGGCAATTGCCCTTTTTGCGATCAAAGGCGAGGTCCTTGCCCGTCGGTGGCTTCTTGGCTTGTTGCTGATCGGCAGCCTGAACTTGAACATTGCCAACCATCAGCATCATGCCGGCCACACTTGCAGCCACTACCAGTTTGAATTTCCGCATAGTCGTCCTCCGTTAAAATGTTAGCTGTTGAGAGTCAAACACGTTGCCAGAATATGCGGAAATCCTTATCTGGCAACAGTTCATCCTTTGGGGATGTGACAAGCATAGAGCAGGATGTTTTCCCTATGCAAGTGTATAGACCAACTTTTGCGGTATTTTGCTCAAGTAGATTACTACTAGTTTCATGCTGATTTTTATACGGGGCTACTTCTTGTTAGCCTCGCTAGATAGCGTTTCCTGCCATTCTCGTCGCCTCGCCTCGGCTGCAGATAGTTCATAAAAATCTCCGTCGCCCGCCTTAAGCCCAAGATTTATTTGTTCGAGAGCCGCCGGAAGATTTCCTTCCGATGCCATCGCTTCCGCTTCTGCACGGTGGCTCGCAAGTTTATGTCCCAGAGCAGCGTGGGCGCGTGCAAGCATTTTCCAAAGGCGTGAATCGTCTGGCCACAAAATTGTTTGCGAAGAAAGAAAAGCCCTTGCCTGTTGGGGTTGACCGGAAAGAATCAGACTTAGCCCATATCCATAGATAAGGGGTTTGTACTGTGGATAACGGCTGAGGGCTGATTGGTAGAGGCTTATCCCCTGTGAAGGATTGCCGGCTTTGGTTCTTAATTCGGCTTGCAGGTTGAGGAGCATGGGGGATTCTGCCGATTTGATCGCGATCATGAGCTCCTTCTCCGCATCGGCATATTTGTTCTTGCGGGCAAGGGCCAAGGCCAGGCCGTAGCGGCTTGCAGCCTCAAGTGGGGTTTTCTTCTGGGTGATTTGATCCTGAAAACGCTTGATGGCGTCCTCGGGGGTGTCTTCCATTGCGGCAAGCCGAGCTCTAACGAAGTGAAATTCATTGGAGTCCCGTATTTGTTTATATGGGGCGTTTTCCAGTCTGCCGTCTATGTCTGCTACGCGCTGGCTGCTAAGCGGGTGGGTTCTCAAGTATTCCGGAGCATTGTTGTCATACAGGCGGTTGGCGCGTTGCAGTCGATTGAAAAAAGTGGATAAGCCCCTGGGATCGAAACCGGCATTGGTGAGGATGTCCAGGCCGATGCGATCGGCCTCGCGTTCGTGTTCGCGGGTAAAGTTCAATTGGCTTTGTATGCTGACAGCCTGGGCTGTGGCGATGGCTGCGGAGCCGATATTTGCATTAGATCTCGCAGCCAGCACGGCGATTGCAAGTGCCGCGAGCGTTGGAAGGTAGCTACGATCCTGTTGGGCAATCATGCGCGATAGATGTTCCTGGCTGATGTGGGCGATTTCATGCGCCAGCACGCCAGCCAATTCGGATTCGTTTTCCGCAGATTGAATCAGTCCCGTGTGTACACCAATAAATCCACCCGGTAGGGCAAATGCGTTGATGGACGGGTCCTGAAGGGCAAAAAAAGTCAGGGTGCGCGTGCGTGCAGTGCTTTCGCTGGCAAGGCGGGATCCCAGATTGTTCAGGTAGGTCTCAATCTCGGTGTCCCTGAGGAAATTTGGGCTCGAATAGATGTCGCGCATAATGTCGTGCGCGATTTCCTTTTCCTGTTTGTCGGTCAGGTACTGGCGAGAAGACTCACCAAGGTCTGGCAACTGGTCTGCAGTGCATGGTGGTATGGCGATCAGCAGGCCAAGCAGGAGGGTCGGGATTTTTCTCACGGTGCTAAGATGGCGCGGTTCTAAAAGAGTTCAGTACGGAGTTTAACAATGAGCGGTGGTTTCACCCATTTTGATGAGCATGGACATGCAGTCATGGTTGATGTCGGCGCGAAACCGGATACTAAACGCACTGCGGTCGCGGTAGGCACAATTCGGATGAGCGCGTCAACGTTTGAAATGATAGCGGAAGGCAGGTCAAAAAAAGGCGATGTATTGGGTGTGGCGCGCGTTGCTGCAATCCAGGCGGCCAAGCGGACTGCCGATTTGATTCCGCTTTGCCATCCATTGCCACTGACGGCGCTCGCGGTCGAGTTTGTGCTGGATGTCGGTATCGGCTGTATTCAGTGCAGAGTGACTGCCGAAACCATCGGCAAAACAGGCGTCGAAATGGAAGCCTTGACAGCGGTAAACATTGGCCTGCTGACCATTTACGATATGTGCAAGGCGGTAGACCGGGCAATGGTCATGGAAGGGATTCGGCTGATTCGTAAAGAGGGCGGCAAATCCGGTGTTTGGGTAGCCCCTAAATAAGGGGTTTCCCGAGTACGAATGTGCTCTTACGATTTTGTTTCTGCCAGATATAAATTAAAACCATGAGAAATTATCTGACTACCCTGTTTGTTCTTGTTCTGTCCGCAATGGTCATGGCGGATGAAATGAGCATGGACCTTCCTTCCGGCGAGAGCATTAGCTATGCACGCTACCCCGCCAAGGGCGGGGATTTGCTGCTCTGGTTTGTTTCGGAGCGCGGTTTGGCGCCTGCGGAAATACAGGCTGCACGCGATTTGGCCGCCAGCGGAACCGAGGTCTGGCAATTTGACCTTACCGCCGCGCTTTTCCTGCCGCAAACCCATAGCAGTATGGATGGAATCAAGGCGCAGGACATTAAGGCTGTTTTTGATCGGGCACGAAAAACTGGCGCCAAGGTGACTATTTATGCGGTAAACCGGGCGGCCGTTCCTGTTTTGAAGGCCCTGGCAGGGCAGCAAAACACAAGAACCAAGGTCATGCTCATGCACCCCCACTTTTATTCCAGTGTGGATGTGATGGCGGGCGCGGACTACATCTCCTTCGGGAACTTGCGGGGGGTGGAAGTGCTCATTCTTCAGCCACGCCGATCAGCGGCGACGCCCTG
>JAHENE010000158.1 GCA_024643305.1 Thiobacillaceae bacterium
CCAAGGCTGACAAACTCTCGCGCGGGGTGGCCAATAAAACCTTGCTTGAAGTGCCTGCTGCGGTGAAATCCTACCCGCAAGTCAGCGTGCAGCTTTTTTCCAGCCTGGCCAAACAGGGGATAGAGGAGGCGGAGTCCGTGATTGGTGGTTGGATGAAGGAGCAGACCACGGAGAAAAGCGGGCAGGAAACGGCGTGAGAGCCCGGGCTTGAGGGGCAACATCCGCACAAATAAAAAGCCCCCGGCCAAGGGGTTAGGCCGGGGGCTAAAGACCTTCCATTGCTGAAGGTCCCCGCTCAGGGAGGAGAAGCGGGAGACAGCAAAGCCATCTGCTGAAATAGAGCGCTGAGGCGTAAAATAGTTCCAGAAAATTTCAGGAGTAATCCGTGAGTCTTCCTTTTGGCGCTTTCCCCGGCCGCCGCATGCGTCGTATGCGGCATGACGAGTTTTCCCGCCGCCTGATGCGGGAAAATGTGCTGACACCTTCCGATCTGATTTATCCGGTGTTCGTTCTGGAGGGGCAAAACCGCCGGGAGCCGGTGGCTTCCATGCCGGGCGTCGAGCGCCTTTCTTTGGATTTGCTGCTGCCAGTTGCCGAGGAATGTATCAAGCTGGGCATCCCTGCACTGGCTTTGTTTCCGGTGATCGATGCGCAGAAAAAGTCATTGGGTGCGGAAGAGGCTTTCAACCCTGACGGTCTGGTGCCGCATGTGGTGTCGTCAATGAAAAAGGCAGTACCTGAATTGGGTGTTATTACTGATGTAGCGCTCGACCCCTACACCAGCCACGGCCAGGACGGACTCATCGATGAAGCGGGCTACGTGCTGAACGATGAAACCGTGGCCGTGTTGCAAAAGCAGGCGGTTTGCCATGCGGCGGCTGGGGCTGATGTGGTCGCACCCTCCGACATGATGGATGGACGCATTGGGGCTGTGCGCCTGGCCTTGGATGCGGGTGGCCATATCCATACCCGTATCCTTGCTTACGCAGCCAAGTATGCATCGAGCTTTTACGGCCCATTCCGAGATGCAGTCGGTTCTGCTTCCAGTCTGGGTGCGGGCAACAAATATACCTATCAAATGGATCCGGCCAATTCCGATGAAGCTCTGTGGGAAGTCGGGATGGATTTGCAGGAAGGTGCGGATATGGTCATGGTCAAACCCGGCATGCCCTATCTCGATATCGTCAGGCGTATCAAGGATGCTTACGGCGCGCCGACCTATGCCTATCAGGTGAGCGGTGAATACGCCATGCTGAAGGCAGCGGGCCAGAATGGCTGGATCAACGAACAGGCTTGTGTAATGGAAGCGTTACTGGGGTTCAAACGTGCCGGTGCTGATGGCATCCTGACCTATTTCGCGCTGGAAGTCGCACGCCAGTTAGGCAGCAAGTAAATATTCAGCCATGCAAAAGCGCTCGTACCTGCTCCAATCGCGCGCGTTTGAGGCTGCCGTCCGATTGCAGGCGGCGCATCTGACGCAGTTCGTTTGCAGGATATAGCGTCAGTTCGACTGCCGCTCGCGGGTCTTCAAGTGAATAATGCGGATAACTCTGATCTTCGCTGCGGAGTTCGCTTCGGCGGTAGGCTAGCTGGCGATTCAAAAAGAAAAATTCCAGTTCCTTTTCGCTGTCGGTAAAGAGCTGGAGGTTTATTTCTGAATTGCGGCCAGCCGTGCCGTTCAATACGGCTCCAGTAAGGTGCGGGTTGAAAACATCCAGCAATTCCATATATTCCACTGCGACTTGCCGAAGCATGGATAGCCTGTCCTGCTGTTCCTGCCCTTGGTAAAGCGACTGGTAGCTGCGCAAGGCTTCTTCAATTTCATGGTTGTCTGGGAGATGCCGGCTGTCCGGAACGCCCAACTGCCGGGCTGCCTTCCGCTTTGCGAATCCGTAATCCATGCCCCCGTCCTCGGCGAGCATTCTTGCCGCCTCGTGCGCAATGCGCCGGCGCATGTCGCTTGATTTCATAGGCCTGTTTCGTTTTGAAGAGGATTCCCTGAGCCGTCCTTAAGCAAGCTGCCTGCGGGGGAGGCAAGACTTTCCTGGTAAAAATATTCAGTTATTCCTCCAGGTGTGCCTTCGGGCAGAATTTCTCCGGTAGTGGGGTCTATAAGAGCAGAGACGATACCCTCCGGTGGAGAGAGGGGTTTTTGTGGCGTCTTGGCGAGAGCGCTACCCATGAAATCTATCCAGATTGGCAGGGCTGACTGTGCACCCGTCTCACCCGGCCCCAAGGATTTTGGCTGATCAAAGCCGATCCAGGCTACCGCGACCATATCCGGGCTGAAACCGGCAAACCAACCATCGCGCTGGTCGTTTGTGGTGCCGGTCTTGCCGGCAAGGTCGGATCTGCCCAGTTGATTGACGCGAGCGGCAGTTCCGCGCCGGACCACATCCTGCATCATGCTGGTCATGAGAAATGCATTGCGGGGATCGAGAACGCGAGGCGCGCCATTGCTGACGGTCTGAGGGCGGCTTTCCATCAATACCTTGCCTGTGCCGTCGTATACCTTTTCAATCAGGTAGGGGGTGACCTTAAAGCCGGTATTGGCAAAAACGGAGTAGGCGCCCGCCATCTGCAGGGGAGTGGCGGAGCCTGCGCCCAGAGCCATGGTGAGGTAGGGTGGGTGGCGCGAGGGATCAAAGCCGAAACGCTGGATGTAGTCACGTGCATACTCGGGGCTGATAGCCTGCAGGATGCGAATGGAAACAAGATTAAGAGACTTGGTCAGGGCCGTGCGCATGCGTACCGGTCCGGAAAATGTGCCATCGTAGTTTTGCGGCTCCCATGGTGTGCCGCCTGCTTCCTCGGCGGTGAGGGATAGCGGGGCGTCTTCAATGATGCTGGCTGGTGTGTAACCTTTTTCCAGCGCGGCGGAATAAATAAAAGGCTTGATGCTGGAACCGGGCTGACGCCAAGCCTGGACGGCATGATTGAATTTGTTGCGGCTGTAATCGAAACCGCCCACCAGGGCTGTTATTGCCCCATTGTTTGGGTCAACCGCCACAAGCGCTGCCTCGATTTCGGGCAATTGACTGATCCTCCAGCTGCCATCCTTGTTTTTCCGAAGCCGTACAAGTGCGCCGGGATAGAGACGTTTGCCGGACTTGGCTTTTTCGCTCAACCAGACAGCCGCCAGTTTTAAGGAGGCGCCGGTTACTTCTACACGCTTGTCGTCCGGCAGCATGGCCGTCAGGCTTTTGGGCTTGGCTGAAATCACAATGGCGGGAACAAGACCGTTGACGGTGTCGATGCTGCGCAGCGAGTCATGCATGAAAGCGTCGCGCGCTTCCTTTTCGGCAGGTAGAACGAAGACCTTTTCGGGGCCGCGGTAACCGTGACGCTCGTCATAATCCAGTACACCATTCCATAAGGCCAGATTTGCTGCCTGTTGATGGCTGCGGCGGATTGTGGTCACTACCTTGTAACCTGTGTTGTACAAGGTTTCCTCGCCGTATTGCTGCACCAAAGTCTGTCTGACCATCTCTGCTGCGTAGTCGGCGGGCAAATCAACCACGCGCTTTTCTCGACGCACGACCAGCTTTTCCTTTAATGCCTGCTGGTAGCCTTGCTCATTGATGAAATCCAGTTTCCGCATACGCCCGAGCACATAGTGCTGACGCGCGGTTGCGCGCAAGGGATTGACGACCGGGTTATAAAGCGACGGCCCCTTTGGGAGGCCCGCCAGCATGGCGATTTCAGCGACGCTTAACTCCTTGAGTCCCTTCCCAAAGTAGGTTCGGGCAGCAGCCTCAAAGCCATAAGCCCTCTGCCCCAGGTAAATTTGGTTGATATACAACTCCAGAATCTTGTCTTTGGGAAGGTTGTGCTCAATTTTTAGAGCGAGCATGGCCTCGGAAAACTTGCGGGTGAGCGTCCGCTCCCTGCTCAGGAAAAAATTTCGCGCAACCTGCATGGTGATCGTGCTGGCGCCCTGCGATGCCCCACCGGAGAGCAGATTTGCCACTGCAGCACGAAGCACGCCCAGGGTGTCCACACCGCCGTGTTCATAAAAGCGCTCATCTTCGGCAGCGATTATGGCCTGCTGCATCAGCTTGGGGACTTGCTCGATCGGCATGAATGCCCTTCGCTCCTCGCCGAATTCGGCAAGCAGCGCCCCATCGGATGAATAGATGCGCAAAGGGATCTTGGGCCTGTAATCCGTCAGGCTTTCCAGCGAGGGCAAATTCGGATAAATCAGTGCGGCCGCAAGGCCGGCGAGTGCGGCACCTACCAGTCCCAGCCCAATAAAAAAAGCCAAGGCGTAGTGCCACCGTTGCGAGAACATATTCAACTAACCTCTAAAGTTTGCATGATTATATGCGTTAACGGTGTTGCATTTTGAGCACAAACATTAATCAGGGTTCGGTAATAACCTAAAAAAATGTTGAAAAATTCAAAATGCTGTTAGGATTTAAACATAAATATAAAGAAAATTTTATAACCTTCTATAGCCAAAGGGAATTTTTCTTGAAACTCGGATTTAGTCTTGATGCGTTTTCTGCCAAGTCGCCCCCAATGCTGGGGTTGGATATTGGTACGACTTCGGTCAAATTCGTAGAGATTTCCGAAGTTGGCAAAGACCACTATCGTGTGGAACGCTATGCCATAGAGCCCTTGCCAAAAGATGCGGTTAAGGAGGGTGATATTGCCAACGAGGAGCAGGTCGTTGAGGCGCTTGAAAGCGCCTGGAAACAAATGGGCGGCCGTGTAAAAAACGTTGTCATGGCATTGCCCGCCTCGGCTGTAATCACCAAAAAGATTTTGCTTCCGTCTGGCCTTAGCGGCGTTGAGATGGAAACTCAGGTGGAAAGTGAAGCTAATCAGCTCATTCCCTTTCCCCTGGATGAGGTAAATCTTGATTTCCAGGTGTTGGGAGCTGCGCCGGGCAGCCCCAATGACGTGGAAGTTTTGTTGGCGGCAGCGCGCAAGGAAAAGGTGGAAGACCGCGTAGCCTTGGCCGAAGCCGCTGGCCTCAAGGCTTTGGTCATGGATGTGGAATCGTACGCAACCATGACTGCATATGAAAGGATTGCCCGTTTGTTGCCGGAATCGGGTGTTGGGCAGACAGTCGCCA
>JAHENE010000159.1 GCA_024643305.1 Thiobacillaceae bacterium
CGCCGTCCAGAAAATGGTTCTCTGCCAACATGGTCAGCGCTTCCAGCGGCTTGGGCGTGAGCTTGATGGCCTTTTCCAGCAGGTCGTTGGATCGTTGCAGGCGTTCGTGCATGATGGTGAACTGCGCCGCGCTGACCTCTTTGGCAAGTTTCTCGCCGCGCGCGGCCCATGCACCTTCTTGCCACATCGCCCCGCACAGCCAGTGCGCCGCATAGGAATTGGGCATTTCCCGCAGCCAGTCCGCGCAGGCATCGATGCCCGCCAGCTGGGTATCCTTGATGCTGTGGATGATCGGACCTGCCTCGTGTCTTTTGCTGAGGCCGTTCAGAAAATTGTCGTGCGCCAGCGTGAGCGCCAGTTCCGGAATGTTGAACTGGCGCGCGAAGAAGGCCCGCCTGACATCGAGCGTGCGCTGTATGTTTTCAAGCAGCTTGGGCGTGTCCGGCAACACATACAGCGGCTCGATTTGCGGCCGGGCGAATGGAATGGGGTCCGCCGAGAAGTCGATCCCACCTGCCTCTACAGCCTTGCTGTCGCCGCAAGAAACTTGCGTCAAGGCAAGAAACGCACAACAGAATGCAGGCCTGGCTAGGCGGCGGATAAATTCCGTAACACGCATGGTTGTCTCCCTGAAGACATCGATTATTTATTTATTCGAACCTGATGCGAACCACAGTAATTATCATGCCACACATTTACAGACGGCCATCGGCGCGTGGTTTTCTGTCTGGCGTACCAGCTCCCCGCTAATTGAGTCGGGGGCAAGCTGTGCCTGGCCCCTTTGATTTGCTCATGGCAAAGGCAAGGCTAGGCCCAGGCGTCCCCACGCAATCTTCAAGGGCGCATGCGATCTGCTGCCGTGAAATATTTACGCGCGTAGGCAACCAGCTGCGCATCCGAAGGATGGTCGACCGTTTCGACGCCGATCACCTTGTCGCTCATCTGCTGATCGTGGCTGTTGAGATGCTTGATCAGATTGAGTTTGGCATTGGCTGGCCCGACAACCAAAATCTCCTGAGCGCCCTTCAGCGCTTCCACCACCTCGTGATAAAACTGCTGATCTTCGGGGGCGCGACCACTGCCTACGGCACCCCCTTTGTCCATGCCGCGTTTGTGGTGCAACTTGTGATGCGGATTGGCGGGGCGCAGCACGGAAGACTCTACATCTTCCGGGCTGATGTGCATGACGTGGGCTTCAGTGTGATCGATCCATACGACTGCATGATAATGAGACATGGCATTCCTTGAGCAAGTAAACGAAACGTCTATTTTACTTTTTATGGTGCTTGCCTGCGAAATCTCGAATGCCGGGCAGTAGAATTCTTGTCAGTATTTGGCGCAGTTTGTATGGCCGGTTGGAATACTTTTTAGCAATCCTGCCGGTTTTAACAGCCCCAACCTTGTATCGCACTCTTTTATCCGGGAAAACGCATGATTCTTGCTGCAATAGTTCTGTTTTGTCTGGCGGTGGCGCTCGGCCTGTTTCTCGTGGTTCTGGGCGTACGCTATCGCCGGGGTTCCCGGGCCTTGGCCGCGGTGCACGCCGGTCTCGCGCTGCTGGGCCTGAGCCTGCTGGGAATGCAGATCTTCAGAGGCCCCGTTCATGTTTTGTACAACAGTGCAGCGCTGCTTTTTGTTCTGGCGCTGTCCGGCGGCCTGGTTCTACTGGCAGTGCGCCTGGGCAATCACGAACCTCACTCGCCACCCTCGATGATTGGCGTCAGCCTGCACGCGTCCATCGCCCTTTTGGGACTGCTGCTGCTGGTGTTGGGGTACACCCATTCCTGATTCCTTTAGCGTCTGGGCACGCAAAACTGCGGTCTGCTCCCTATTGTTGTTTCTAGTGTTTGTTTGGTAGCGCCGACGGTGTTTTAAGGCTAAAGAATTGCTTGACAACATCTTTGGCCAATATAGAGTGCGTCATGCCAATCTTGGCGTGTTAGGGGAGTGGGGAATGAGTGTTTTAAGAATGCTTGTAGCTGTTGTTTTGGCCACCAGTTCTTTGTACGCGGCAGCCGCGGAAGATCCTGCCGAAGTCGACATCGTCGTTGCTGCGGTGAAGGCAGCAAACCCTGATTTTCAGGCACTGTGTCAGATGGGGTCAGATGGAATCCGGAAGACCATAACTGCAACTCTCATCCCACTGGTCAGTGAAGGAAAAGTCAGTGGAAATCCCCAGGCTATTGGTGGCGAAGCAGGGCAAAAGATTGGCCTCCAGTGTCGCGGCGGTTGAGCCCCCAGAAACCACGAAACATTTAAGCCGGCAAATGCCGGCTTTTTCGTTCAAAACCGAGAAAAATGATGAAGACTGATAATCATATTAAAGTCGCCGCGTTGATATCGTTCACCCTGGCAGGCACTGCGTGCACTGCTGTCGATGACGAAAGTATCGAGCGCATTGTTTCAGCCATAGTAGCAACTATCCAGCCCCCTTTGATTTGAAATCCGCACGGGTGCGGGAGAACGGGCGCTGGCCGGCATCGTCCTCATAGCGCGCGCAAGTCTCGGCCAGGGCGCAGTTCGAAGTCATGCAGTAGGTGTAGGTCATGGGTTGCCTCGCCTCGCTGGTTATGAAACCCTGGTGCGTTCCCTATTGTTGGATGCTGAAAATGGAAATTTCCAGCGTCACCTCAACTAGCGCGCGCCACCCACACCAGTGGGGCATACGAACCAGTAGTTACCAATGTTTTTGGTGTTGCAGTGGGCGCAGCTATCTTTATCCAAACTCAACTTTCCTTCTTGCTTATCGCATTTTTCTTCCAGGCATTTAATTGCATTGGGGCTGGGAGGCAGTCCGCACGCTACTTCCAGGGATTTTCCCTTGAGCGGCGGCAAGGTATTCGCCACTGGCACAGGCGGTGAAACAGACGGCTTGCCCGGCAGCCTTGGCACACAGGGTGGCGAGGTCGACGTTGCATCACATGCGCGCTGTAGTCCCTCATACACATGTTTCATCCGGGAAATCTCCGGCATATATTCCGAAGAATTTGGGCACTTTGCCGAGATCAGCTCGGTAGACTTTGCGATCTTCCACATCGTGGCCTCGGACAACACCACAATTGAATTTTCCGGAATGTTCTTCTTCTCCGCATCGTACTGTTTGGTGATCTCTCCCAGGCTCTTCCAGCAGGCAATATCGGCAGGACTGCTTTTACCGGCCCAACGAATGGGCCCGTATTCTGCAGAATAGTTGGGGTCGGAAATCGCCTTGCCTACTTCTTCCTTCCAAACGCGCGTGTACTCGTAATTGTCGTACGGGTTTCCCTGGTTGTAGCTCTTGCCACCATTGGCCCCCCATTGCGTGCATTCCCATTCATCGTGCGGGCCCGCACAGTGTTCCCTGACGTCGTTGAAGTTGCCCATGGCTTTGGCATAAGCAGAGGCCGAATCCTCGTCAGTGTTTTTGCAGGGCTCGAACAGCTTTGCCATATACGAGTGGATGTCCTGCATGAACAGGTCATACGTTGCAGCCCCGTTGTATAGTTCGCGGCTACGGAAGATATCGAAGATCTTATCCCAATTCCGCTTGCAAACGCTGGGGTACGTGCTTTCTTTTCGGGATGTCAGGTTCTTCGCCAGCTTCTCCAGATCGGCCTTCGATTCGACCGTACCGGTGCCGGATGGAGCGGGTGTGGATGGCTGCGGGTTCGATGAGCCGGGCTGCTGGGGTGGCGGATTCTGTTGGTTTTTTTGCACCAACAAGAGCAGTGCGCCGTCAGGGACCGATGCGGGATAGCTGGCGATGTATTTGCCATCGTTGTCGTGCACATGTTTGTAATGGCCGCTGCTTCCCGTAAAGTCGATCACGCCGGCCCATTTGGCACCGTCAAAGTTGCCCACCAGGGCTACGCCATTCGTATTCTGGAATGCGATGTTTCCTCTGGGGCTGTTGTTGACGAAATCGCCCACAAAAATTAGGCCATCGCTGTCGTACACCCATCCCTGTCCCACATGGGTGTTGCTGGAGAACTGGCCAAACCTCGCAGTGCCAGAAGATCGGCCGATTAAAATTCCCACGCCGTGTCTCTGGCCATCCTTGAGCCCGCCCTCGTAGTAATATGTTATTTCACCTGAATTGTCTTTGTATATGCGGGTTCCTTCCGCCGGGCCATTTCTGCCTGCCTCCAGGATTTGTTTGGTTGCATTGATCTTGGATTCCATTGCCTTGCTTTGTGTCAGCTTTGGCATGGCCGCATAAAACACCACCTCATTGGTAATTTCATTCCTGCCGGCAAGGGTTTTCTCCAGCTTCCCTATAAATTCCTTTGCAGCAGGGCAAGAGTTTCTAGCCTTAAGCATCAAGCCGCAGCCGGTATGTCTGCTGCAAGCCTCCAGAAGATCCCGCTCCTTGGCATTCTGCCAATCGGCACAACTGGCAATTTCAGAAGGAACGTCACTTACCGCGGCGTTGGCTTCAAAGGAACAAACAGCCAGCAGGGCAACGATGGTTGGCACAAATAATGAACGGAATATTCTCATTTTTTTGCCGACACCTTTCTGATTGAAATTTATTAAAACCGTCCTGCCAGTTGGAATATTACAGTCGGATTGTTTGATTCAGTGCGCAGTCTGCCGGGCGTCGTTCTTGTCGATGAAAAACGGGCAGGTCGTGGTGTTGTCCGGCTGGCGGATCAGCTCCTCGCTGAAATCCGCATAGGTTCTGTTCAGCAGGTGCTTGCCGGCATCGTCCTCATAGCGCGCACAAGTCTCGGCCAGGGCGCAGTTTGAGGTCATGCAGTAGGTGTGGGTCATGATCTACCTCTATGGTTGTTCAGAATTAATTCGAAGCTGACCCCTTTGATTCCTCGCAGTACCGCGCACAGGCGTGAGAAGGTGTATTGATGACGGTGTTCCCGGATGAAGGCGTACTTCACTTGGACTCCCGAGCAAAGTACGCCGCGGCTTTTTTTAGGATCTCGTTCTCCTCCTTAAGCCGTTTGTTATCCTGCCTCAAGCTCGCGAGTTCGCTCTGGTCTTCCTTCTTGGGCCGGCCCCGCTTGGCCGAGGCCACCTTGCCTTTTTGACTCATCTGTTCCTTCCACTTGTAGAGCTGGTTTCTGCGGATGCCGAGTTCC
>JAHENE010000160.1 GCA_024643305.1 Thiobacillaceae bacterium
TTGTGCCTGGAAATTACCGAGAGCGCGTTGATGGAAGACCCAGAGACCGCGCTTGACCATCTCATGCAACTGGCAGCATTGGGCGTGCGCCTCTCGGTGGACGACTACGGTGCGGGGCAGGCTTCGCTGGCGTACCTGAAGGCCCTGCCCATCCACGAACTGAAAATAGACCGTACCTTCATCCATTCTCTGGCGCAGTCGCCAAAGGATGCCGCCATCGTGCGTTCGACCATTTCGCTCGGCCATGCGCTGGGCCTTACCGTGGTTGCCGAAGGCGTGGAGACGGAAGCCGATTTTGACTGGCTGCAAAAAGCCGGCAGCGATCTTGTCCAGGGATATTGGCTCGCCCGGCCCATGCCGTCCGGCGAACTGGAATCCTGGCTCGACAAGAGGCAATCGCGAGCTGTCTTCGCAAACTGAAAGCGCCCGGCATGGCGGATACCTACACACAGTGCCCAAAATGCGGGCAGAAATTTTCTAGCCCGCTGCCAGCCAGCGAAAGTTGCCCAGCCTGCGGGCTGTATTTTTTCAAATGGGGCCAGCCGCTCAAGAATCACACGCTTGACGAAGAGCCGATAGAAATCAAAGGGCGGATCGAATTCCTGCTGGCGCCGCGCGAGCAGATGGACTCTGTCTCATGTTACGGGCGCATGGCTGCGCTGGTACTGCTTGCCGTGTGGAGCTGGTTCCTGTTCGGATACGATTACCGTACCGCCGAAATCAACGCGTCATTCCTGCACAACATCGTCCTGCCCATCCACGAGGCCGGGCATGTGCTGTTCATGCCGTTCGGCGAGTTTCTCACCATACTCGGCGGCAGTTTCCTGCAGCTCGCCCTGCCCTTTGGCATTGGTATTGCCTTCATCCTTAAAAACCGCGACAACTTCGGTGCGGCTGTCTGCCTGTGGTGGACGGGCGCTAGCGTGGTAGACCTTTCTCCCTATATCTACGATTCGCTGTACCCGCAGATGATGCTCTTGGGCGGACATACCGGCGAGGATGGCCCCCACGACTGGATCTATCTGCTGGATACCTTTGGTCAACTGCAGCACGCGCAGGGCTGGGGCACATTTGCACATGTGCTTGGCGGACTGATCATGCTGGCTGGCGTGATATGGGGAGCGCTGGTGTTGAAGGCACAGCGGCGCAGCCTCGACTAAAAGCTGTTTGCATCAGCGCCGCTTTTCATACGTGCCGATTAGCGCAGCTTGCGCGATGATATGTCCCTGCATTGCCTGTTCCAGTGCGGCCTTGGTTGGCTTGCCCAGATCCGGTAACACCACGTCCAGTGCATAGAGCTTGAAAAAATAGCGGTGGCGCCCTAGCGGTGGACAGGGACCGCCGAAGCCGGTGCGTTTCCAGTCATTGATTCCTTCCAAAGTTCCGGGCGGCAGATTCTTGATTCCCTCTGGCAAATCATGACGTTCAGTCGGCAGATTGTAGAGTACCCAATGTACCCAGGTCCTGCGCGGCGCCGCAGGGTCGGGCACGTCCGGATCGTCCATGATCAACGCCAGACACTTGGCGTCACCAGGTACGTCACTCCAGGACAGCGGTGGTGAAGTGTCCCGGCCATCACAAGTGTAGACTGCTGGTATGGAAGCGTTATGGCTGAATGCGTTCGAACGGATCTGCATATAGGTGATCTCCGAAGAGAGATGCCTCAAAGAAGAAGGCTACCCTATGCAGTTTAGGAAATTGGTGGAGCGGAGGAGGATCGAACTCCCGACCTTCGCATTGCGAACGCGACGCTCTCCCAGCTGAGCTACCGCCCCATGTGTGGCGCGATTATAGCGCTAGGGCTGTTTAACGGGAAAGGCGGAGGTGAGCCTGGTATGGAGGTTGGGGACGCGAGGTGGTGAGGCGAGCCAACCCAGCAATACGCCAGCGGCATCGGCGGCCAGATCGAGCAGTTCCGGGGATCGGTTGGGGGTGAGGCCTTGGGCAAGTTCGATGGCGGCACCGAAGACAATGAAAGCTGTACCCAGGCGCCATCTTGAAGCAGTGGAAACATAAAGCTGCGACCACCAGGCCATGAGCACGCCGTAGGCCAACAGATGGCCGATCTTGTCTCCCTCCTGCACATTAATCTGGACAGTCAACGTGGCGAGCGAGAGATAAACGATGGCGGCGATGATGAGCCAGCCGACAGCAATCCACGTCCGGCGCATCATTTTCTTCGGTAGGCCCAGACCAGCATGGCGATGCCTGCCAGGATCATGGGCAGGGACAGCCATTGACCCATGCTGACAAGATAGGACTGGCCGAAGATGCCGGCATCGGGTTCGCGGAAATATTCGCCCGCAAAGCGGAAGGCGCCGTAGCCGATGAGGAAAACGCTCCACACTGCGCCTGCGGGACGCTCATTGCGCGCGTATAGCCAAAGGATGATGAAAAGCAGAAGGCCTTCGCCCAGCGCCTCGTAAATCTGGGAGGGATGGCGCGGTAACGCGTCGCCGGCTTGCGGAAAGATCATGGCCCATGGCAGGCCCGGATCGGCTGCGCGGCCCCACAGTTCGCCGTTGATGAAGTTGCCGATGCGGCCGGCCATCAACCCCAACGGCACCAGCGGAACGCCGAAGTCGACTGTTCTTAGCCACGAATTGTCATGCTTGTGGGTCCAGTACGTGACTGCCACAAGCACGCCGATAAAGCCGCCGTGAAAGCTCATGCCGCCCTTCCAGACGGCAATGATCTCAAGGGGATGCGAAAAATAGTAGGCGGGGTCGTAGAACAGTACCTGGCCCAGGCGGCCACCGATCACCACCCCGAGCACGCCATAGAACATGAGGTCGTCCAGGCCCTTTTCCGTCACTCCCAGTTCCGGTCTCATGGCGAGTCGTTTTTTGCCCAGCCACCAGAATTGCAGGAAGGCGAGCAGGTACATGAGGCCGTACCAATGCACCTTGAGTGGGCCCAGGGAAAGGGCAACAGGGTCGAATTGAGGGTGGACAAGCATGTTTTGATGGACTTGGGCGAGTAAAATATCAGGTCGATTATAGCTATACCGGATGCCCCCAATGCCTGAATACCGTTCCCGTACGACCACCCACGGCCGCAACATGGCCGGCGCCCGCGCCCTGTGGCGCGCCACAGGCATGAAAGATGCCGATTTTGAAAAGCCCATCATCGCCATCGCCAACTCGTTTACCCAGTTTGTGCCGGGCCATGTTCATCTGAAGGATTTGGGCCAGCTGGTGGCGCGCGAGATCGAAGCCTTTGGCGGTGTGGCCAAGGAATTCGACACCATCGCGGTTGATGACGGCATCGCCATGGGACATGGCGGCATGCTGTACTCGTTGCCTTCCCGCGACCTCATTGCCGACAGCGTGGAATACATGGTGAATGCGCATTGCGCCGATGCGCTGGTGTGCATTTCCAATTGCGACAAAATTACCCCCGGGATGCTGATGGCGGCACTGCGCCTCAATATTCCCACCGTGTTTGTCTCCGGCGGGCCGATGGAATCCGGCAAGGCCAATATCCACGGCAAGGTGATGAAACTGGATCTGGTGGATGCCATGGTCAGCGCGGCAGATGACAAATGCAGCGACGATGAGGTGATGCAGATGGAACGTTCCGCCTGCCCCACTTGCGGTTCCTGTTCGGGCATGTTTACCGCCAACTCCATGAACTGCCTGACCGAAGCGCTGGGCCTGTCGCTGCCGGGCAACGGCTCGGTGTTGGCCACCCACGCCGAGCGCAAGAACCTGTTCCTTGCTGCCGGTCGTCTGATCGTGAAATTGGCCAAACGTTATTACGAGAAGAATGACGCTTCGGTTCTGCCTCGCAACATTGCTACATTTGAAGCGTTCGAGAATGCCATCGCGCTTGATATCGCCATGGGCGGTTCGACCAACACCGTGCTGCATCTTCTCGCGGCCGCGCATGAAGCCGGCGTCAATTTCACCATGGCCGATATCGACCGCATGAGCCGCAAGGTGCCCAATCTTTCCAAGGTTGCGCCTGCCACCCAGCTTTATCACATGGAAGACGTGCACCGCGCCGGCGGCGTGATGGCGCTATTGGGCGAACTGGATCGCGGGGGCTTGCTCCACCGCAAGCTGCCGACCATCCTTAGCAAATCCATGGGCGAGCAGATTGATCTGTATGACATTCGCCGCACCAAGAGCGAGGACGTGAAGCATTACTACAAGGCTGGCCCCGGCAATGTGCCAACGCAGGTGGCATTTTCGCAAGACAAGCGTTGGAAGACGCTGGATGATGATCGCGTTAACGGCTGCATCCGCGACATCGAACATGCCTATTCAAAAGAAGGTGGCCTCGCTGTGTTGTACGGCAATCTTGCCGAGCATGGCTGCATCGTTAAAACCGCGGGTGTGGATGAGTCAATCTGGAAATTCTCCGGCCCGGCGCGCATTTTCGAATCGCAAGACGCTGCGGTGGAGGCGATCCTCGGCGACCAGATCAAGGAAGGCGATGTCGTCGTCATCCGCTACGAAGGTCCGCGCGGCGGTCCCGGCATGCAGGAAATGCTCTACCCGACCTCCTATCTGAAATCAAAAGGCATGGGCAAAGCTTGCGCGCTGATAACCGATGGGCGTTTTTCCGGCGGCACCTCTGGCCTCTCCATCGGCCATGTTTCACCCGAAGCGGCGGAAGGCGGCTTGATCGGTTTGGTGCAGGAAGGTGACCGTATCGAAATCGACATTCCCCAGCGCAGCATCAACCTCGTCGTGCACGAGGCCGAACTTTCCCGGCGCCGTGACGAAATGGAAGCAAAGGGCAAGGATGCCTGGAAACCGGTCAAGCGCGATCGTGCGGTATCTGCTGCGCTCCGCGCGTATGCAGCTATGACGACTTCGGCGGCGTTTGGCGCAGTGCGCGATGTATCCCAAGTTGAGAGGCAGGCATAGTCCTGCAGCTTGTTGATAACTAGCTGCTTACGAACCGCATGACGATCACCGCCAAAATCCTGAGCCATTTTGTCCCACTTAATTCATTGTTGCCAATGACCCTGGAGCAGTTGGCGGCCGTTGCAGAAGAGTCCAGATGTTCTCCGGGCCAGGATATATTCAAACAGGGGCAGGAGGACAAGAAGCTTTATTTTCTG
>JAHENE010000007.1 GCA_024643305.1 Thiobacillaceae bacterium
AGTGTAAAGCCCTTTCTGGTCTGTAAGAATGATCAGGCAATCGGCTTCGATCAGATTGGTGACCAAGGCTCCGAGCGTGTCGTTGTCGCCCAGTTTTATCTCATCAGTCGATACGGTGTCGTTTTCGTTGACGACAGGTACGACCCGCAAATCCAGAAGACTACGAATTGTGGTGCGCGCGTTGAGGTAGCGGGTACGGTCAGCAAGGTCTTCGTGGGTCAGCAATATCTGCGCGGCATGCATGCCATGCTGACGGAAAACGCTTTCGTATGCCTGCACCAACCCCATTTGACCGACTGCTGCAGCAGCTTGCAGCTCATGCAGTGCCTTCGGCCGCTTGCTCCAACCCAAGCGCTGCAAGCCCTCGGCAATGGCACCGCTGGACACCAGCACCACCTGGCGCCCACCTTCGACAAGCTGTGCGATCTGATCCGCCCAGCGCGCCAGCGCGGCATGGTCCAGACCCTTGCCATCATTGGTGACAAGACTGCTGCCCACCTTGACGACAATGCGCCTGGCCGAGGTCAGTACTGAAACCCCGCTCTGCATTTTCTGCATTAGTACACCCTGGCTGCCTGCTTCAGCTTGCGAATGCCTTCCTCGGCATTCGTGATGGCAATGCCGGTATCGCAGAAAACATCTTCAAACAAAGCCTTGTGATATGAAAGCAGTGAGCGCACTTTGATCACGCCCCATTTCGCGTACCTGTTTTCGGTCCACTTGCCATCAGAGCCGCCAAAAGCATATATCTTGGATTCCATGGTTTCGCATCGAAGTCCTTCGTAGTTGACTGTGCGGGCGCCTTTGGGACTATCGATCACAACGGCATAGCGCACTACCCTGTCGTTGCCGACAGAAATCGAAGCAGTGTCAATCATGAATTTATTTGCCGTGGCGGAAGATACGTCGAACGGCACCAGATTCTCGTTCAGGGGATATGCTGGAAGCTTGACTGCAATTTCTCCCCAAGGGGTCGAATCCTCGACATAATTCGTATTCGGCAAGGTATCCGGATCAGTAATTGACGGATCGCCCAAGCAGATGGTGGGTAACAATAAAGTTAAAGCAAATAGTTTCATGCCGGTCATTTTAACCTGCCAGCCTGCCAGTTGCGGCAAGCATTGCGCCTTCCCGCATGTTTTTTGAGACGTCTAGGCAAGACAAGGAGAATGGATGAACAAAACTCTTTTTTCGCTTTTTTTCGCGTGCTTGCCGGCCTTGTGCCAGGCCAGCGACATTGTTCCGGTCAAGCAGATAGGTTTGGAACTCGCCACAGAAATTGCAATGAAATCGGTGGAAGCCTGCCGCAACAGCGGCTACAACGTTTCAGCCGTGGTGCTGGATCGCGCCGGAAACATGCAGGTGGCTCTGCGCGACACCCTGGCCGCGCCTTACTCACTGGAAATCGCCGAGCGCAAGGCCGGCATGGCTGTCATGTCCGGCATTCCCAGCAGTGACTTCCGCAAAGCCCGAGGCGACATCAGGCCCGAACTCAATCACATCCAGGGCCTGATCGTAATGGAAGGCGCGCTCCCCATCCGCGCAGCCGGCAGCCTGATCGGCGCGGTTGGCGTATCGGGCGCGCCCGGTGGCGACAAGGATGAAATCTGTGCCCTGAACGCGCTGAAGGCCGTTGAAGAGCGTCTGGAATTTGCAAATTGATATATCCCGAAAATCGGCACGAATGACTCAGCAATGACCCACGCAACCCTATCCGGCGTCTTGCTCTATTGCCGCGCTGGTTTCGAGAAGGAATGCGCGCAGGATATAACCCTGGCAGCGGAAAGCCTTGGCCTGACAGGGTGGTGCAAGGCCGTGCCAGATTCCGCCCACGTACTGTTTCATCCAGCACAGGCAAGTGATCTCCTTGTTCTGAAAAAGCGGCTGGCCTTTGCGGAGCTGTGTTTTGCACGACAGATGCTGTTTATTGGCGATCAACTGCAGTTGTCTGCCGAAAACCGCCTGCCTCCGTTGGTCGAAGCTGCGAAAGCCCTTGGCGGCCCCTTTTCATGCCTGTGGCTGGAAACAGCCGACACCAATGCCGCCAAGGAGCTTTCCGGCTTTTGCCGCAAATTCGAACCACACCTGAAAAAATCCCTGATTGCAGCCGGTCTGCTCAAACCTGACCAAACCGCCCTGCCGCGGCTACACATATTCTTTCTGGATTCCTCAACGGCTTATGCCGGCGTTAGCCAGCCCGGGAATTCGACCAACTGGCCGATGGGCATCCCACGCCTGAGAATGCCGCGCGAAGCGCCATCCCGCTCCACGCTCAAACTTGCCGAAGCCCTGCTGGAAATGCTCAGTGAGCAGGAGCGCGTACAGCTCAGGCCCGGGCGGCGGGCGGTGGATCTGGGCGCCTCGCCCGGCGGCTGGACCTGGCAGTTGGCCAACCGCGGCATGAAAGTCACCGCTGTAGACAACGGCCCGATGGACAGCGCGCTCATAAAAAGCGGCCTGGTCGAGCATTTGCGCGCCGATGGTTTTACGTTTCGCCCGCGCCACCCGGTTGACTGGCTAGTCTGCGACATGGTGGAAAAACCCGCCCGGGTGGTGGATCTGATCGCACGCTGGTTCGAGCGTGGCGATTGCCGAGCGGCGATTTTCAACCTGAAACTGCCGATGAAACGCCGTTTTGAGGAAATTCAGCTGTCCAAAGCAGTTCTGGAACAGCGCCTCTCGAGGCTGGACGGTTCCTGGCGCATTTTGCTGCGCCAGCTCTACCATGATCGAGAGGAAGTCACAGTCGCCCTTCTTCCGATAAAGTGAGCATTCATGCGTGTTGCAAGCTCACAACACTATTTCGCAATATTCTAAAAATATGCGCCCCCCCTAGTTTTCCTGCATGAATTTGCTAGAATTTGCCCCGTCGGTTGGATATAAACAATCCCTGACCGATTCTGGATATCCACTGTCTATATTGTTTAAGGGAAGATAAATGAAATACTCTGTTCTGCTGGCTGCCCTCTTGGCCGTTTCCGTGACCGCTTGCGGCAAAAAAGAAGAAGCTGCTGAAGCTCCTGCTCCTGCTCCTGAAGCCGCTGCTCCTGCTCCTGAAGCCGCTGCTCCTGCTGCTGACGCTGCCGCTCCTGCTGCTGACGCTGCCGCTCCTGCTGCTGACGCCGCTGCTCCTGCTGCTGACGCTGCTCCCGCCAAATAATTCTGGCGTAAGAGCACAAAAGCCGGTCGCAAGACCGGCTTTTTTTATTTGTGCTCGTTGCCAATCGCAAGACCGGCTTCATTATTTTCTCCTACGCTGACACGAACTTCAAAATCCTCGCCACTGCCTCGCGCAATATCGGCAGCGGCCGCGTGTAGGCAAAACGCACATATTTTTCCGGGCTCACCTCGCCAAAATCGCGGCCCGGCGTAATCGCCACTGCCGCTTCCTCCAGCAGTTTCTCAGCGAAAGCAAAGCTGTCCGCGGTAAAGCTGCTGACATCGGCATAAAGATAAAACGCGCCCGCTGGCAATCCCGACAATCCAAAGCCCATCTCGCTCAAAGCCGGTGCCAGAAAATTACGTCTGACTTTCAGTTCCATGCGCCGCTCTTCAAGAATCGCCTGAGTCTCAGTTGAAAAAGCAGCCAGTGCTGCATGTTGTGCTGGCGTTGGCGGCGCGAGAAAAAGATTCTGCGCCAGACGCTCAATGCCATTCATCAGCGATTCCGGTGCCACCAGCCATCCCAGGCGCCATCCAGTCATATGGAAGTATTTTGAGAAACTGTTGATGATGACGACCTGACCTGAATGCGCCAACGCGGTTTGCGGCGAGCCTTCGTAAACAAGTCCGTGATATATCTCATCAACAATCAATACCGCGCCACGTGCAGCGCAAAGTGCGGCAATGTCACGGATGTCCTCATCACGTGCCAATGTGCCAGTGGGGTTGGAAGGCGAAGCCAGCAGCACAGCTTTGGTGTTTTCAGTCCAGTGGCTTTCAACCAGTTCCAGCGTAAGTTGAAAAGCCGTTTCGGGTCCCACCGGAATGCGTACCGGCAGCGCATCGATGAATTGCGCGAAATGCCGGTTGCAGGGATAGCCGGGATCAGCCATCAGAATTTCGTCACCCGCATCGAGCACTGCGCCTAGCACCAACATGAGCGCACCGGAGGCACCCGTTGTCAACGCCACACGTGTTGCTGGCACGTCGATTCCGTATCGGTCCTGGTAGAAACCGGCGATGGCCCGGCGCAATTCAGGCATCCCAAGTGCAGGGGTGTAATGCACATCGCCATTTTCGATCGCCCGTATTGCGGCCCTTACAATGGGCTCGGGCGTTGGAAAATCTGGCTCACCGACTTCCAGATGGATGATGTCGCGTCCCTGCGCTTCCAGGGCCTTGGCCCGCGCCAGGATATCCATGACATGGAAGGGCGCGATGCCTTCCATTCGCCGGGAATTATTCATTGACCCCGTGTTCGGAGAGAAAGTCCCTTACCCAGTGCTCGGGTTTGGCACTGTGCCAGCGGCCTTTCATCTCACCATCGATAAAGAGCAACACGGTGGGAAAACCGCGCATGCCATATTGCCCCGCGAGTTTCATGTTGTGACCATCGTCCACTTCCACCTTGGCGAGCCGGAATTTGCCGCCATAGGCTTGCACCACGCGTTCAAGGATAGGTGTCAGCGCAGTGCAGGGCGGGCACCAGTCGGCCCAGAAGTCCACCAGGATGGGAACGGTTTTCGATGCCTCGATCACTTCCTTGTCGAACAGTTCGTAGCTGCTGTTGAAAATCAACTCGTCTTTTTTTATTGCCGTCATGTTGTTACGTCTTGCGAAAATTAGTCCTTGTCCGGCAGCACGGGCTGTCCAGTCTGCAAATGTTCCAGGTCCACCGCCTCGATCTGGCGGAAGCGCTTGCTGATCTTGTCCGAGCTGATGCTGACTTCCCGCACATCCTCGTTGGCCTGATTAATGTGTGCGGCAAGTTTCTTCATGCGCTCCTCGAAACGGCCGAAATCTTTTCCAAGCCGGGAAAGTTCTTCCTTGATGATGTGCACCTGTCGCCGCGTTTCCACATCTTTGATGACCGCGCGCGCAGTGTTGAGAACCGCCATCAGCGTGGTGGGTGATACGATCCATACTCGTTTCTGCATGGCGTAATCCACCAGGTCACCATGATAGGCGTGAATCTCGGCGAACACCGCTTCGGCTGGCAGGAACATCACTGCGCCGTCGCTGGTTTCATGTTCGATGATGTATTTCGACGCAATGTCCTCGATATGTTTCTTGACATCGGCCTTGAATGAACGTGTGGCTGCGGCACGCTCTGATTCGGCGAGTGTGGAGTCGAACATGCGGTTGTAGTTTTCCAGCGGAAACTTGGAGTCCACCGCCACCTTGCCGGTCGGTTCGGGCAAGGTCAGCAGACAGTCGGCTCGGCTCTTGTTGGACAGCGTCGCCTGGAATTCATACGCGCCCGGCGGCAGGATGTTGCGCACCAGCGCTTCCAGTTGCACTTCGCCAAAGGCGCCGCGCGAACGCTTGTCACCCAGCAGTTCCTGCAGCGTCACCACATTGGTGGTCAGGCCGTCGATTTTTTTCTGTGCTTCGTCGATGGTAGCCAGCCGTGCCATCACATTGGCAAAGGTCTCGTTGGTTTTCTTGAAGCCTTCGTCCAGGCGCTCGCTCACCTTGCCGGAAATTTCGCCCAGACGCCCGTCCACCACCCCGCTTAAACGGCCAATGGTTTCCTGAATGAGTTTTTGCTGTTCGCGACCCTGATCAGCGAAGGTCGTCAGGGTCTTGTTGAGAAACTCCTGCTGACCACTCTTCAGCGCGTCGCTTGCCTTGGAGAGCGATTGCGTCTGCTCCACACGCAGTGTTTCAAGAACCTGCCGCAGGCGCTCCGCCGTGTCATTGAGCGCGGCCTGGGTGCGATCAGTCTGCTGCGCCAGACCCTGATGCAAATCCCTGAGCATGGCCTGATGCTGGCCGCCCAGTTCCTTTTCCTGGCTGTCAGTGAGCTTGCGCTGATTGCGCAGCACGATGGCCAGCAGGGCAATCACTGCCAGCAGCGCGGCAAGAATCAGAATGCTTAGGGTTGAAGACATGATGCAGATTATACTTCCGCAGCATGCGGCATTTATTTTTGATTACCTTCTGTCTGTCCCTGTCGACCCCTGTTTGCGCGGATGCACAGGTTCTGGAAGGCTGGGTGACTGGCATTGCGGATGGCGACACCTTGTACGTGCTGGACAAGAATCGCAACAGTCACAAGATCCGCCTGCTGGGCATTGACGCGCCGGAACACCAGCAAGCCTTTGGCGAGCGCTCGAAGCAGTCCCTTGCGCAAATGACCTACCGCCAGACAGTCAGCGTGGACTGGGAATCGCGCGACATCTATGGCCGCATCCTCGGACGGATACGCATCGCCTCTGCCCATTGCCGACAAGATGACTGCCCTAGAAATTTTGACGTCAACCTAGAGCAAGTGCGGCTTGGCCTGGCCTGGTGGAACAAGAAGTTCGCCGATTCGCAGATTCCCGGCGACGCGCGCACGTATGAAACCGCCGAGCGAGAAGCCCGCAAAAAACGGGCGGGCTTGTGGGCCGAGGCCCATCCTCTGCCACCCTGGCGCTGGCGCTATGCAAACCGTCTCGAACACGATACAGTTAAGCCATGAAAACAGCCGTCATCATTCTTGCCGTCCTGCGCCGCCCGATGTGGCGCGCTTTGCATGGGCCCGGCATGAACTAGCGACAGTCGTTTTCAGCAACCGGGCCACGCCGCCACAAGCGCCGTGGCCTTTGTTTTGTCCTCAAAAGGGAACCAACCATGAGCCAACACCAAAAACAGCTTTCCAGCGCCTATCTGGGCGTCATCCTCATCTGGTCCACCACGCCCCTGGGCATCGTGTGGAGCAGTCAGGGCGTGCATTACACCTTTCCGCTGTTCGCGCGCATGGCGATCGGTCTCATGATCAGCCTGCTCTGGCTGGCGCTCACGCGCACACGCTTCCCGACGGATGTGCAGGCGCGCCAGTCCTATGCCATCGCCGGCTTCAGCATCTGGGCGGCCATGCTGTGCACCTACTGGGGCGCACGCTTCATCCCGTCTGGAATGATTTCGGTGATCTTCGGCCTGAGTCCGATCATGACCGGCCTGTTCGCATCACTATGGCTGCGTGAGGACGCCTTCAGCTCGCTGAAGATCGTCGGTATGCTGCTGGGACTGGCCGGGCTATTTCTGGTGTTCAGCGGCAGCGTGCAGCTCGGCAGTACTGCCCACTGGGGCATTGCCGCAGTGCTTGCCGCTGTCGTGTTGCAAGCCTGGGGGCTGGTGGCCATCAAGCGCATCCAGGCCGACGTCCCTGCGGTGGCGCAAACGGCCGGCGCGCTGGCCTTCACGGTACCGCTTTCCGGTCTGAGCCTGATGATGCTTGGTGAATGGCCAGCGCACGTGCCTTTGCATGCAGCCGCGGCAACGCTTTACCTGGGCGTGTTCGGCTCGGTGGCTGGATTCTCGATGTATTACTTTCTCATCAAGCACATCAGCGCCGGACGTGTGGCGCTGATTACCCTGATCACGCCAGTGACTGCGCTCATGCTTGGCATGCTGCTGAATGGCGAGCGCCTGACGTTAAATATTGCCGAGGGTACGGCCCTGATCCTGTTCGGGCTTGCCTTGTATGAGTGGGGGCTGGTCAGTAAAAACGGGCAGCGCTTGCGCGGTGCCCGTTTGCCAGATTAAGACCTGATTACCCTTGTGAGACAGGCTGGGGTCATGCGCTCTCGCGCATGGCCTTCCGGCGGTCATGCTCCTGCAGAAAGCGCTTGCGGATGCGGATGGACTTGGGTGTAATTTCCACCAGTTCGTCGTCGTCGATAAACTCGACGGCGGATTCCAGCGTGAGCTTGATCGGCGTGGTCAGGCGCACCGCTTCGTCAGTGCCTGAAGCGCGCACGTTGGTAAGCTTCTTGCCCTTGATGGGGTTGACCACCAGATCGTTGTCACGGCTATGGATGCCGATGATCATGCCTTCATAGAGCTTGTCACCCGGGGAGACGAACATGCGGCCGCGATCTTCCAGGTTCCACAGCGCATAGGCAACGGCTTCGCCATTTTCCTGGGAAATCAGCACGCCGTTGTGGCGGCCGGGCAGGTCGGCCTTAACCGGACCGTATTCGTCAAACACATGGCTCATGAGGCCAGTGCCGCGCGTCATGGTCATGAAGTCGCCCTGGAATCCTATGAGCCCACGCGCGGGGATGTGATATTCGATGCGTACGCGGCCATTGCCGTCCGGCTGCATGTCCTGCAGGTCGCCGCGGCGGCGGCCAAGCTCTTCCATCACTGCACCCTGATTGGCTTCTTCGACGTCAATGGTGAGCAACTCATAGGGCTCCATTTTTTCGCCGTCGATTTCCTTGTACACCACGCGCGGCTTGGCCACTGCCAGCTCGAATCCTTCGCGGCGCATGTTTTCCAGCAGGATGGTCAAATGCAATTCGCCCCGGCCTGCGACAAGGAATATATCTGCGTCGCCTGTGTCTTCCACCCTCAGCGCCACATTGGTCAACAGTTCCTTGTTCAGGCGGTCGCGGATCTGGCGGCTGGTGACAAACTTGCCTTCGGTGCCGGCCAGCGGCGAGGTATTGACCTGGAAGTTCATGGTCAGAGTGGGTTCATCCACCTTTGTCATCGGCAAGGGCTGAGGGTTGTCCTTGTCAGTAATTGTGACACCGATGCCAATATCCTCAATGCCGTTGATGAGCACGATGTCACCGGCTTCGGCCTGGTCCACCAAAATGCGATCCAAACCCTGGAAACCCAGAACCTGGTTGACCCGGCCGGTTTTCACTTCACCTTCCGGACCAGCTGCCACAGCCACAGTCTGGCCTGGTTTGATGCGGCCGTTGCGGATGCGGCCTACGCCAATGCGGCCAACGTAGGAAGAATAATCCAGCGCGGCAATCTGCAACTGCAGCGGCGCATCCGGGTCGCCAACTGGCGCCGGCACATGCGACAGAACAGTCTCGAACAAGGGCACCATGTCAGCAGCAGTGCCACCGGAAGAAGGCGCATCCTTGATATCCAGGCAGGCCCAGCCGTTCAGGCCGGATGCATAAACGATCGGGAAGTCGAGCTGTTCGTCGGTCGCGCCGAGCTTGTCAAACAGATCGAAAGTCGCGTTGATGGCGTAATCGGGGCGCGCGCCGGGGCGGTCGACCTTGTTGACCACGACGATGGGATGCAAGCCCAGCGCCAGCGCTTTTTTGGTGACGAAGCGAGTCTGCGGCATGGGGCCCTCGACGGCGTCGACCAGCAGAACCACGCCGTCAACCATGCCGAGCACGCGCTCGACTTCACCGCCAAAATCGGCGTGTCCGGGGGTATCGACGATGTTGATGTGATAGTCACCGTATTCGATGGCCGTGTTTTTGGCCAGGATGGTAATACCGCGTTCCTTTTCCAGGTCGTTGCTGTCCATGACCCGTTCGTCCACCGCCTGATTTTCGCGGAAGGTGCCAGATTGTTTGAGCAGCTGGTCAACCAGCGTGGTTTTGCCGTGGTCGACGTGAGCGATGATGGCGATGTTGCGAAGATTGCGGGACATGGCAGAAGCCTGGTTTGGAAAACCCGCTATTTTAGCAGAATTGAATATATCTCTCGTTAACTATTGATAGAGAGGATGCCGAGATAATCGCTGCTCGATTTCCGCCATTTGTTTGAGGTAAGCAGGGCTGCCGACTGCGCCGAAGCGGTGCACGAATACGGCCTCTGGCATGAATTCAGGCAGGTCGGCGAAGGAAGGCGACAATGCGCTGTCCTTTGCAAGACCTGCCAGATAGGTCTGCACCAATGCCGCGCGCGGTCCGGTCGCCAACTCGCCCAGCTTTGCGCCTGTCCGGTCATAGGCAAGGTCTGTAAAGCTGAAGCCGGAGCCTGACACCACGTCTTCCTCTTCTTTGGCCAGCCCCATGGCATTGGCCAGGCGGCTGCCACCACTTGCGGAAAGGGCGGCGGCAATCAACAAATGTTCTGCAGCATCGCGCCTGCCATACAGGGTCAGCAAAACCGGGGGGGCGCGACGAGTGCTGCGTCCACGTCCCTCCAGTAGTTGGTGAAGACTGACTCCAGCAACGTAAGCGCCAATTGAGGTCAAAGCCGCTCGATTTTCTAATGCCGCATCTCCGCCGCGCTGTTCGGCAAAGCGGAAAACCTCGGCAACCAGTTTGCGTCCAGGCTGCTGGCTTTTATCCGGAAATTGGGCAGCCGCCCTGCGCACAAAATCTGCATAGATCAGCAAGCGCCCTTTTTCATCCGCACCAACCAGAACTTCCGCACCCTTGCGTTCCATAAGAGTCAGCAATTCAGGTCGCCAATGATAGTTAAGGCTCAGGTGATTCTCTGTAACACTGACACTTTTCAGGGCTTCCATCAAAGCGGTATAGGCAGGATCCTGGCGCAACCACTTTTGCGCTACCCACAACATCCCGCGCCCCAGAAAGGACGGCATGGGCAGGCTGCCAACCTGCATGCCCGTCAATTCAAGTTCGCCCCCGTTCTGTGTAAGTTCGGAAGAAATATTCAGGTAGCTTCCAAAGGGATTGTGCAACACGCGCAGGCTTACATTGAGCAATGCCCGGCCTGACTCCAGATCGGCTGAAACCCCGCTTACCGGCCTGACCACCACGGCGTAATTCAGCAGGCGGTTGACGTCGTCCTCGGACAACTCCAGGGTTTGCACCGTATCAGCACTGCGGTTGGGTGGAATGTTCTTTTCGAACAAATGCTTTGCCCAGACCAGGTCATCACGGGTAATACGCGAACCGGGCTCAACCGTAGGCTGGTCATTCAGCACAATCCAGGCCAGCCCAGCCAAGGTAGCCAGCAGCAACAGCAAAAAGGCAAGCAGGCGCTTCATCAGCTCTCTTGATTTCGCATGAAATCAGCCGTTTTGAAAAAGGCGGCGTCAAGCTCGGCTTTCAGATTTTCATCCAGCCCGACGTCATTCATGGCGCGCTTCATGCAGTTCATCCACTGGTCACGCTCCGATTCGCCAATCGCAAACGGCAAATGGCGGCGGCGCAGGAAGGGATGGCCGAAACGGTCGGTGTACAGTGGCGGCCCGCCGGTCCAGCCGGAAAGAAACCAGTACAGTTTGTTGCGCGACTCGCTGAGATCCTGCGGATGCAGCTTGCGGATGCCGTAGTAGTCCGGGTCTTCGTCCATTAGATCGTAAAAACGATCGACCAGTTTGCGGACCATCTCATCGCCGCCTATGCGGTTGTAATGCGTTTCCATGTTCAACTTCCAGTAACAGGTTTGACCTTGCCTGCTGCTGTCTTTGCGCGCTCACGTGCTTCTTCCACGCTATCGGCATTTGCCAGCGCCACGCCCATGCGGCGGCGGGTGAAACTCTCCGGCTTTCCAAACAGGCGAACATCGGATTCGGGCACCTGCAAAGCTTCCGCGACACCCTCGAAGGCGATCCCCTTGGCTTCCATGCCGCCATAGATCACGGCCGACGCGCCCGACCGGCGCAGGCTGACATCGACAGGCAGGCCGAGGATGGCGCGCGCATGCAGTTCGAATTCATTCATACGCTGAGTACACATGGTCACCATGCCGGTGTCATGCGGGCGTGGGCTGACTTCGGAAAACCAGACCTGGTCGCCGCTGATGAAGAGCTCCACGCCGAAAATGCCCAGCCCACCCAAACTGTCCGTCACCTTCTTCGCCATGTCGCGCGCTGCCTGCAAGGCTTTCTCGCTCATGGGCTGCGGTTGCCAGGATTCCACATAATCGCCCTGTACCTGCACGTGCCCAATGGGTTCGCAGAAATGTGTTTCCACTTTGCCACTCGCACCACGAGCACGCACCGTCAACTGCGTAATTTCGTAGTCAAAATTAATGAACCCTTCAACAATCACCCGGCCTGCATCGACGCGCCCGCCACTGGCAGCATAGTTCCAGGCGGCTTCCACATCTTCCGGCCCGTTGACCTTGCTCTGGCCCTTGCCGGAAGACGACATCACAGGCTTTATCACGCAGGGGTAGCCAATGCCGCCGTCGATGGCAGCGCGCATTTCCGCAAGACTGGAAGCGAAGGCATAGGGTGAAGTGGCAAGGCCGAGTTCCTCCGCAGCGAGTCTTCGGATGCCTTCGCGGTTCATGGTCAGTTGTGCCGCGCGAGCAGTGGGGATTACCGTCGCCAGACCTTCGCGCTCAATGTTCAGCAGTTCATCGGTGGCAATCGCCTCGATTTCCGGGACGATCAACTGCGGTTTTTCCTGTTCCACCAAGGCACGCAGGGCCTTGGGGTCAGCCATGTTGATGACGTGGGCGCGGTGCGCCACCTGCTGCCCCGGCGCATTGGCATAACGATCGACCGCAATCACCTCCACGCCCAGGCGCTGCAGGGCAATGATGACTTCCTTGCCCAGTTCGCCTGCGCCGAGGAGCATGACGCGGGTGGAGGAAGGAGATAAAGGGGTGCCGAGTTTCATGTTTCTCAAGGAATTTTGACAATAGCTGATTGTAACTTGTCGCCCCGGGCATGCCCCGGAACCTAATCCAGAGTAAAATAGTCAACTTTGTAATTGGATAGTTTTAGAAATGCGTCCCGCCCAACTAATCCCGATTCTTGAGCGCGAATTCCTGAGCGCAGCCGAAGGACACCATACCCCCGTGATGATGTGGGGCCCGCCCGGCGTGGGAAAATCCCAGATGGTGGGCGAAGTCGCGGTCAAACATAATGTACCCGTAATCGACATTCGGCTCTCCCAGATGGAGCCCTCCGATCTGCGCGGCATTCCATTTCGCGTGGGCGAACAAGTGGATTGGGCGATTCCCTCCATCCTGCCCGACGCCAAGCGCCACGGCGAAAGGGGCATCCTGTTCCTGGACGAGATTACCTCGGCCCCGCCCTCGGTTTCAGCTGCAGCCTATCAATTGATTCTCGACCGCCGCCTGGGTGCCTATGAAGTGCCACCGGGCTGGGCAATCTTTGCTGCCGGCAACCGCCAAGGCGACCGCGGCGTGACCTATGCCATGCCAGCGCCACTCGCCAACCGCTTCTCTCACTTCGACGTGGAAGCCAACCTCGACGACTGGTCACAGTGGGCCTATGAGAACAATATCGATGAACGCCTGATCGGCTTTCTGCGCTTTCGCCCGGAACTCTTGTTCGACTTCGACCCGGCACGCAATCCCACCGCCTTCCCCACCCCGCGTTCCTGGGAGTTTGCCCATCGCGCCCTGCAGAAATTCGGCGATCAGCCAGACCTGCTCGGCCCCGCGCTGGCGGCCTGCGTGGGCCAGGCAGCCGGCATTGAGTTCTCGGCCTATCTTGCCAACCTGTCGCGCATGCCGGACCTGGATGCCATCGTCGAAGGCCGCCCTGCCGACGTTCCGCGCGACACCGACCTGCAATACGCCGTGGCGGCTGCACTGGTGGCACGTGCCATCCGCAACAAGAACGGTACAAACATCAAGGAAATGCTGGGTCACATCCTCGACTATGCGGCCAAGTTTCCACTCAAGGAAATGGGCGTGATGCTGGTATCCGATATCCATCGCAACGTTGGGCAGACGCTGTTTGCGGTGCCGCAGTTCGCCAGCTGGGCCAACCAGGTAGCTGATATCGTTTTGTACGAGTAAGCAATTTACCGCCGAGAGCACAAGGTTCGCTGAGTGACTCTCTGAATACTCTGCGCTTTAAAAGATTTTGTTGAATGCCGAGCCTTAGCCAGATCACCTTCGCCAACGATCCTGCCACCAAACTGGCGGCGGCGCGCACGCGTCTGATTCTGGACAAGCCCTTCCTGGGCGCCTTGGTGCTGCGCCTGCCCATGATCGAAGCCGGACCGTGGTGCCGCACGACCGCCACGGATATGCAAAGCTTCTATTACAACCCCGCCTACATCGACAAGCTGTCCCTGTCCCAGGTGGAATTTGTGCTGGCGCACGAAGCACTGCATTGCGCACTCACCCATTTCGTGCGGCGCGGCCATCGCATCCAGCGCAAATGGGATCTGGCCTGCGATTTCGCCATCAACCCCATCCTCATGAACGACGGCCTGCAGCCGCCGCCGGAAGCCGTGGTGCTGAACCAGTTCGAGAACATGAGCGCGGAGGAAATCTATCCCTGTCTCGACGATAGCCTCGACAACGAGACGCTGGACCAGCATCTCTACGACAACAACGCCGAGGGCAGCCAGAACGGCCAGAGCCAGGAGCCCCCCCCGGAGGATGCGCCGCAGGACCAGCAGGGAAAATCCGGCGGCGGGTCGCAACCAAAAAATCAGGAACCGCAACAGGGTGAAGGCGGTGGCGCGAAGCCCAATCCGCAGCAAGGCCAATCCGGGCAAAAGGCCGGCGAAGACGACGACAAGGACAATCCGCCCGTTCCCTTGAATGCGCAGGAGCGCGAAGAATTGGCGCAGAAATGGCAGCAGTACCTCGCCAGCGCAGCGCAACAAGCCCAGCAGGCGGGCAAACTGGGTGGGGCCATGGCACGCATGGTTGATGCATGGCTTGAACCGAAGCTGCCCTGGCGCACGCTGCTGGCGCACTACTTTTTCGACCAGGCACGCAACGACTACAACTACATGCGTCCCTCCCGTCGTGAAGGCGACATGATCCTGCCCTCTCTGAAAAGTTCGCAGTGCGACCTCATCGTCGCCATCGACACTTCCGGTTCAATCGGCGAAGAAGAGTTGTCTGAGTTTCTTTCAGAGATCAACGCCATCAAGGGCGCGCTGCCGGTGCGCATTACGCTGCTGGCCTGCGATGCAAAACTGGCCGAGGACGGCCCCTGGGTGTTCGAGCCCTGGGAAGAATTCCGCCTGCCGCGCACCTTCCAGGGTGGTGGCGGTACTGATTTCGCGCCGGTGTTCGAGTGGGTTGAAAACGAAAACCTGCGCCCCGACGCGCTGGTGTACTTTACCGATGCCGATGCCGAATTTCCAGAGAACGCCCCGACCTATCCGGTGATCTGGCTGGTCAAGGGCAAGAAGCCGGTGGCCTGGGGCAAGCGGATTCAGTTGAATTGATGAAGAACGAACTTTCTTCCGAAGACAGCCTGCGGCTCAATGTGCTGATGATGGCCAACCCCGTACAGGCGGTGCGCATCGACGAAGGCGCAATGACGCTCTACGCCCTTACCGAGAGCGGCGAGGCGAAAATCCAGCTGCACCCAAACTGCCGCGCCGATCAGTACACCGGCCGGGTCAAGGAGTTCCTCGGCGGCCATGCACTCGGCTCGCCCGGCGGCTACCCGGTCTACCTGCAGCGCTGGACGCGCATGGGCCAGACCTCGGACAAAAACCTGGAAGCTTTGCTGCTGCTGGGCGAACCTGAAGCGGTGGTAGCGGTTGCGCATGCGCCCGGTCTCACCGATGAGCTTGCACGACGGGCATGGTGGTGCCAGCCCACCATGGAAATCGCACGCTGGATGCTGGAAAAGGAAGCCGTCATCCAGGGGCAGATGGGCAAGGTGCTGGCCGATTTTTTGATCGAGCATCTGCCATTCGAGGAAAGCACGGATGCCCGCATGCACACCATTCGCCTGGTGCTCTACGGCAAGCTCGCCGATGAACAGACTACGGCCAAGCTCTGGCGCATGGCCAAGGGCGTGCCCTACTACTTTATCGGCTTTCTGGAATTCATGCCGGAGACGCTGCCTGACGACCAACCCGCGCGCGCCGATTATGCTGAGGCCGAAAAAGTGCTTGGGCCGCTGGCCAAAAGCGGCAATGTCTACGCCGAACGTTTCCTCTCCCTGCTCTCTGCCAACGGACAAACCTATCTGAAAGCCATTGCCGAAGTTTTGACAAGACCTTCCACCTCGCTGGTTGTTTATGCGCTGCTCGATGCCATCAGCCGCTACTTTCACAGCATGGGCTATCCAATCAAGACAGAAAACCTGGAAGATCTGTTTGCCCAAGCCAGCGCGATTACACGCGGAGAACAGGAAGCACCGCAAGAATTGCAGGCCGTGCTGGCTGCCGCACCGCAATATCGCCAGGGCATCGAAGCCATGCTGGCGCTGTCCGGCCTCACCAGCAAAACTGCCGACCCCTGGCTGCTGCGCAACTCTGCCGTGGGTGCGCTGATGCGGCGTAAAATTGAGCCATTGATTTCCCCCATCAACATGGCAGTGCAGGTCATGAGAATCCCCGTGAAATGAAACTCTATCTCGACCCCTCGCAAATCAAGGAACTGCCGGCGCTGATCCGCAGCCCCAACAAGACGCGCAAGCGCTATCCGGAAGGGGTGGTGGAAACCGTGGCGAGCGAAGCCGAAGCACTCGAGCGTGCGGAGGAAAACTTGCATCCGGCAATCGTAATCGGCCCTTCGCGTTCGTCTGAAGGATTCAGAATTTTTTATCTGGTCAGGTGGCTCTAATGGAAGAGTTCAAACGTAAACCCATCAACATCCCGGTCGTTTCCGCGGACCAACCACAGGATCAGGCCTTGAGCGCCTGCTCCGAAGCCGAGCCGTTCGCACTCATGGTGCTGGGCGACAGCATGGAGCCGGAATTTCTCGATCAGGAAATCATCGTCATCGAGCCCGAAGGCCTGGCCAAGGACGGCTCCTATGTCATCGCATTTCACAATGAGGAATATACCTTTCGCCAGTTGCTGAAACGCGATGCCGGCTGGGCGCTGCATGCGCTCAACCCGTCCTACCCGGATCACCCCATTGCAGATTTATCCTGCATCAAGGGCGTGGTGATCTTGAAAAAACAGCCGGGCAGACGCAAATCAGTCAAATACTACATCGAACCGGAGAAACACTAATGCCCTACTTCGTTTACGAAATCCACCCATTTCAAATCGTCAAGAAAATCGCCGAGTTCGACAAGTTCAAGGATGCTTCTGGACATGCCAAGGAACTGCGCGGCAAGCTGACGGGTGCCGACAACTATTCCATCAAGGTCATCTTTGCCGAGAACGAATTGCACGCCGAAGAGATACTGGGTGAAGTGCGCGAGAAGCCGCCGACCACCGGCGAGGATTATTGATTTAATGCCCTGCGCACCCTCAGAAATCGTCGCGAGCAGGCTCGGCTGCAAGGCGCGCGGCGCGCGGCGCGCGGCGCGCAGGAAGCGGAATGTATACGGATATACATGAGCATTCCGAGTACCAAGCAACACAGCAGACGAAACGCGCAGTAGATTTATGAGGATGCGCACATGAGTGAGTACAACGAGGATGCATACCGCGATGCCCGCAAGTCGGTCAACCCGACTCCGTGCGCTTTTGAAAAGGGTGTGCTGGCTCGCTGCATCACCTGCAGCAAAGCGGAGAAACATCTGCTGGCAGAACGGGAAACAATCAATTGCGGCGACGCTATTGCGCAGGCCCGCTGCCTGGAGCTGAAAACTCTTTTGCGCGGCCACTCCGCTTTCGCGCTGAAGATTCCACATGTTGGCGCGCAACTGCCTCACGCCAAGGAGCTCAAAATCCAGTGCGGCGGCCTTAAAGGACTGCAATCGGCCATGAATGGCAGCGACAAGGTGGAAGACGCCTTCGCACTGATTGAGTCAGCGATTTCCAGCCATGGCAGCCTCGATTCATTTCCCTACTCGAATATCGTGCAGGGCGTGGTGCACTTCGAAGCGCGCAGGCGGGGTTAATTCGACTGACACCTTGACATTGAATTGAACCAGGCCGATGCTGGTACGATTCTTCACTTTTAGGCAGATTTTTTGCGCAAAGCTTCACAAGAAATTATTTCATGAGGCAAACCATGGGTCCACGTCTCTCCAAAAGATCAGGCATCGTCCTGGTCATTTTGAGCTTCAATTGCGCCCATGAAGCCATGGCTGAATCAAATCTGAATTTGTCTATTCCACAAGACATTCTCACCAACAAGAGCAATTCCCTCCCGAAACAAGATTCACTCACTAACCCCGAAGAGCAAGAGATTCAACGCTCACCGAAGCAAATGTTCTACGTTCAAAATGCCAATGAGAAAATCCTTCGAAGGTTAAAAGCAGTACCTGCTCAAGATCAGTTTGGAAAACAGATCTGTGGAAAAATTGAATATCGTGCCAAAGTTCGTCCAAACGGTGAATTAGAGGTAGTTGAGGTTATCCCTGTAAAGCAAAAAGGCAAGTACGAAAGAAAAGTGGCGGTCTATCTAGAGCAAAATCAAAGCTTGCGAGATTCTAAAGAGGTATCAAGAATGGAAACCTTTACCTCTGATGACGATGAAATCAATATATTTGTAAATGCCATGATTGAAGCAATACACGCCGCTGCCCCCTTCCCGCAGTACCAAGACGACGCAAACATTTCCCAGATGAGCGGGACACAAAGAACAATAAAGAGATTCAACCTGATCTATGGCACCTTTTGGCGTGAATGCCATAGTTGGACCCCGCCCACTAGAATTAATCCTCAGTAAACTGATATTGCTTTCGTCCAATATGTTTCCAAGAAGGCACCCCACTAAGGCGGAATAGTATTTGTCTCAAGACATATACAAAACACCACCACGAATGCAGAGCTTGTCTTAGAGGAAGCACCATGCACAACTTCCACGAACTGGTCGAAACGGTACAAAGAAACTGCCACATTGCGGATGCCAACCACGCCCGCAATATGACCATGTGCACCTACCTTCTGGAAATGCGCGAATTCTTCCGCTGGGAAAACGAGCTGCCGCTCAGCCAACAGCCGCCGCGCGCGGAAATCGGCCCCTGGATCGTCGCCCGCGAATCGCTATGGGAAACCCTGGAAGAGGACGACTTCGCCGCCTTGCCGGTCAAGGGCCATGCCATCGACCCGTTCGAAAGCCGTGCTGTAAACCTTGAGTTACTCCCGGAAGGCCTGGTCTACGGCGCAGGTATTGGGCGTTATCGCAAACCCCACTTCTTCCTTGGCGAACTCATGCGCAAGGAAGAACGTGAGGGACTCACCATCTACGTTACCGGTTGCGAGTATGCGCGCGACCTTTCCACCCTTCCAGCCGCCTACCAGGATGGCGCCATTTTCCTGCGCACTGATGCGTTGAAACGGGCTCTGTGGGAGAAGGTCGAATTGTGGGGGCAGAAAAAACCCGAGGGCGCCATGAAAAAGGCCTTGCAATGTTACGGCTTTGAGCATGATCCCGAGACTGCACTCCTGCGCATGACTGAAGCCGAAAGCGAGGCCGTCATCCTGCACGAAGTGGGTGAGGCACGCGCAGATAAATTATTGGGTGCCGATTGGAAGAAAATGCTCGCCAGCCTTACCCACCGGCATGCTGAAGTGCTGGCCAGATCAGTGCGCGACAACCTGGCTGACTGCCTTTCCACCCTGCCCGCGCTGATTGAAAACGAGGCCTGGTGCAGCCTGCATTACTACATGGCCGAGTTTGATGGCCTGCGTCTGGTGCTGTTTCCTAAGCTGACTGAAGCTTACAAGAACTGGTGCGGCAACGGTCGGCACGATGGACTGCTCAAGGCCATCAAAGAAGGGCAGCGGCACTGGAGCAATCAGGCGGAAATGCTGCTGGGCATTTAC
>JAHENE010000161.1 GCA_024643305.1 Thiobacillaceae bacterium
ACGGCATGTATGCCGGCGCGCGCATGATGGAATACCTCTCAAAACAGGCCGACCCCAACGCCACCCTCAAAAGTCTGCCCGATACCATCAACACGCCCGAGCTGCAAATCAAGATGGCTGAAGGCGAGCATTACGCCCTGATGGAGAAACTGCAGAAGACCGCAAAATTCCCTGATGCAAAAGAAGTCATCACACTGGATGGTTTAAGAGTGGAATACACCGACGGCTTTGGCCTCGCCCGCCCTTCCAACACCACGCCGGTGATCGTTCTGCGCTTCGAAGCAGACAACGAGGCTGCACTCAAACGAATTCAGGATGACTTCAGGCGGGTGATAAAAGAACAGGCGCCAGAGCTGGCGTTGCCTTTCTGATCTGACTACCAGCCGCCAGCAACCTGGCAAGCGCTTGATTATTCCATGAACTGTAGCTTGTCACGCCTTGGCCTGTTTGCCATTGCAACCTGCTTTTCCATGCTGAGTGGTTGCACGTTCGTCAGCAGCGGTGTGATCGCGATATCAGATGACCGTCCGGGCCGCGCGGTAGGTGAGACAGAAAATGATGTCGCACACGTTGCTGCCCCGGTACTTAAGAGATATGGGTTGGAGCCGGTATGGTCCGGCAAGGAAAAGAGCGGGCCGTGCATTAGTACACGCGGGTGCACCTGGGCGCCTGAAGGGAAAGGCTGGTTACAGCCATGGGCAACAATAATTCGTTCGTCTTCCGGTCGGGTCAAGGTACAGATCGAAGCGAGACACGATTTCCCCATTCACGACATCAACGTCAATGCGGCAACCGAAGATTTGGCCGAAGCGCTGCGTGCCCGCTTTGGCAGCGAGAACGTTGTAGTCGAAACCGCTTACCAGGATGCAGTCAATTAGATTGCAGCTTCGCTTTCGTGGCCAAACTCATCCCGCCAGTCGCGAGCCAGCAGTTTGGCGATTTCACCTGCCGGAACAGGGCGGCTAACAAGATAGCCCTGCACAACCTGGCAGCCCAGATTGCGCAGGCGTTGGAGTTGCTGTGCATTCTCCACGCCTTCAGCCACTGTATCGAGATGCAAGCCCTGGCACAAGGCGAGAATTGAACTGATGAAGGCTTCGTTGATGAGCGCGTCTTCGATGTCCTTGACGAAGTAGCGGTCGATTTTCAGGCAGTCGAGCGGGAAGCGTTTAAGGTGGGCCAGTGATGAATAACCCGTACCGAAGTCATCGACTGCAACTGCAACGCCAAGTCCCTTCAGGGCCAGAATCTTGCTCACTGCCCTGTCGGTATCCTGCATGAAGATTCCCTCAGTAAGCTCCAGTTGAAGGAATTCCGGCGAAAGCCCGGATGCCTCCAATGCAGTCATCACGCTTTGAACCAAACCTTCATGCCAGAACTCCTTGCCGGAAATATTTATGGCAATGGCAAGATCCGGAAACCCTGCGCTATGCCAACTTGCCACTTGACGGCAAGCCTCGATCATCAGCTTGCGACCTACTTCAATGATTCCGCCTGTTTCTTCCAGAAGTTCCAGAAATGCTGCCGGCGCAAGCTGGCCTTTTTGGGGATGGTTCCAGCGCAGCAATGCTTCCACAGTCTGTACTCGCCCGGTTTCCAGGTTGAGCTGGGGCTGATAATGGAAAATAAACTCATCTCGCTCCAGGGCGTAGTGCAGATCAGTTTCCAGCTGCAGCCTTTCCTCGGCCATGGCGTTCATTGCCGTGTCATACAACTGGAAGCGATTACGTCCACTGGCCTTGGCGTGATACATGGCAGTGTCTGCATTCTTGATCAACACGGTGGAGTTGGCGCCGTCATTTGGATAAACACTGACGCCAATGCTGCAACTGCTGAACAATTCGCGCGCGGCAATCTGGTAAGGCTTGCTCACCAGCGCAAGCAGCTTTTCCACAGCCTGCAGAATTTGGCTGACTTTCTGGGCCTCGGTAATGACAACAACGAACTCATCGCCCCCAAGACGCGCTACCACATCCTCGGCTCGCACAGCGCTTTTCAGTCGTTCTGCAACTTCGCAAATGAGTTTGTCACCGCCCGCATGGCCCAAGGTATCGTTGACAAGCTTGAAGCGGTCAATATCAATGAACATGACTCCGACCAGCTCATTGTGGCGAAGCGCGCGCGCCAGCGCCTGCTCCAGGCGATCAGTAAACAGCATGCGGTTCGGCAATCCGGTCAGCACATCGTGGGTGGCCAGATGCTCACGTTCGCGGGTAGCTCGATTGGTTAGATGAATGACTGCAGCGGCTACAAAAAAACCAATCAGCAGAGCGATACCAGACAAGGCATACATCCAGGAACGGGCAACATCATGTGCTTTGGCTGCACGGCTGCTGGCTTCAAGTGCAGTTTTCTGGGTTTCGCTATCGAGTTGCGCCAAGGCATCCAGCACCTTGTTCTGTGCAGGAATGGCTTCTTTCAAAAGTAGCGCCTCCGCCTCATGGCTCTCGGCCCCGAGCAAATCGAAAACCTGGTTCTGTATGGGCACCGAAGAGTTTGTCAGCTTTCCCTGGAGTTCGATCAGTTCACGTTCCCTGCTGCTAAGCGGCATCTTCAAAAGCTGATCCCGCGCAGTAAGAAACTCCACGGCGTTGTCGCTAAATTGAAGAAACAGGTCGTCGCGTTCAAAAGGATCAGTGCTCTCGACCATTCTGAACAAGTTCACCGTCCTTTCCCTTGCAGAGGTCACCATGGTCTTGGTCAGGCTCTGCTTGCGCATGTGAACTTCGACTACCGTTTTAAGATTTTTCGACGTGGCAGCGAGTTGGTTGAGGCCAATGCTGGTAACAAAAAGAATGAGGAGAAGTTGGACAATGAAACCCGAGAGCAGGGCTATCCTCCATCCCGGCCTGACGTGCTGGAGACGGATATAGAGCGCAGTTGAGTTGTCGGGTTTGAATCGCATGCTTATTGCCCAGCGTGGTCCCAACACCCGAAAAATGAATGATTGAAATCAGTCCCCATTGTTTTATTTGTGTAATCAGGATTACGTTTCAGAAGGCCATCAAGAAACGGCTTATTTTGAGGGGAAGTTTACTACCCGCACGTCAAACAGCAAACCGGTTGCCAAAAGAGGGGGTCGGGCGTACAACAGGCTCGAAATAATCCTTTTATGGTCTAGGATGAATAATCATAACAATCAGGAGGGTGGCGATGGAAATAAAGGTCGAACATCAGACGGACAAGGCCAAGCTGGAAGAAATGGGTGTATTCAATTGGCCGCTCTGGGAAAAGGACGTTTCCACATTTCCATGGGTGTATTACGAGGTGGAAACCTGCTACCTGCTGGAAGGCAAAGCGGTCGTTACGCCGGAAGGGGGGCCGCCGGTAGAGATAGCGGCTGGCGACCTTGTCACTTTCAATGCGGATTTGCGCTGCATGTGGCATATCATCGAGCCCGTCAAGAAACATTACCGAACTTAAAGTTTTCCGAACGAACGGCATGGCCGTTTGCCTCACGGCCATGCCGGCGCGCACAGTCATACTGCGTCCATGCAGTAACATTCCCATTCCATGAACCCCTTGTAATGAAAGCGCATTTATGACCAGCGCACATTGTCTGCTCTATCGTGCCGGGCAGGGACCACGGGAAATCCCCATCGAAGACATCAGCGATCATATCGGCCAGAAGGATAATTTCATCTGGATCGAAATCGCTGATGCAGAACAGCCCATGCTCGCCAGGCTGAGCGAGGAACTTGATCTCCATGAACTTGCCATCGAAGATGCACTCACCACATACCAACGCCCCAAGCTCGAGGAATATGGCGAGTCCCTTTTCATAAGCGCCAAGACTGCCCAGTTGGTAGAGGAGCATATATTCTTTGGGGAGGTGCATTTCTTTTCCGGGCCGAATTTTGTCGCCGTCATCCGGCATGGCCCAAGTTTTAGTTTTTCCCGCGTTCACGAACGTCTCGCGGCCTTGAAAGAAGGCCTGAATGTGGGTAGCCCGCTTGTGCTTTATCTGGTGCTGGACCTGATCGTCGACCATTATCGTCCTGTGCTGGAAAGCATCCATGACCGCTTCAGCACGCTGGAAAATGTTCTGCTGAATGATGAGCTCGACCGCGATGACCTGCAAAAACTATACAATGTAAAACGCGAACTCAATTCGCTGCGTGATGCAGCCGAACCCATGCAGGGCATGGTCCAGGACCTGATCCGCCTGCACCCGGAAGTTGTCACCCGGGAACTCAAGGCCTACTACCGGGATGTGCACGACCATGCCATACGCGTGACCGCCTCGATCGACATGCTGCGCACCAGCGCCTCCGATGCAATGCAGTTCCATCTCGCCTCGTTGACCATACAGCAGAATGAGTCCGTACAAAAACTGGCTGGCTGGGGCGCGATCCTGGCGCTGCCAACCGTGATCTTTTCACTTTACGGTATGAATTTTGAATGGATGCCGGAGCTGCATATACCCTGGGCTTACCCGGTAGTCATGCTTATCACTTCAGCAGCAACTTTTTTGCTGTACAAGCGCCTTAAGAATCGCGGCTGGATATAAAAATCAGTGAGGCGTGAGGTGATGCTCGCCTCACGCCTTTGTTCTTCAGAAATTCACTGTGAGGTTGGCTTTGACGTCCTGGTCATTCAGCCCCGATCCGAATTGGCCACCATAGGAAAGCGCCAAACTAGACCGAGAAGTCAGTTTCATATCCAGTCCAAGCTCAAGCGTCAGCGTATTGCGGCTGATCGGCACACCGGCAATATTGAAAACATCACCCCCTGCAAAAGTCATGTCCAGACTGGGCATGTCACCAAACGCATGGCGCCAGCCTGCAGCGCCATATAGCCGCCCTTGCCCTTCACCCAAAGCAAGCAACGTTTCCCCACGCAGGCCGAGCGTGGTGAATGTGACGTTACTCGTCTCATTGCCAACCGTAAGCGCTGCCTCCCCGCCTGTTTCCGTGAAACCATCCGTCTTCAGGTTTACCCAAGCCAGATTGGCGAAGGGTTCGAAGCTCGCTTTACCATAGTCGATCCGATAACCAGCCTCGCCAAAGACCTGCGCAGTGCGC
>JAHENE010000162.1 GCA_024643305.1 Thiobacillaceae bacterium
GATCCCGCTGATCGATGTGCTGCTGGTGATCCTGATCTTTCTCATGGTCACCACGACCTACGCACGTTACTCGGAACTCAAAATCAACCTGCCCACTGCCGCAGGCGAGAAAAGCCCGCAAAAGCCGCAAACCATACAAGTTGCCGTGGATTCGCTGGGTCACTACCAGGTCAACGAGAAAAACGTTTCCTCATCCATTGATGCGCTGAGCGCCTCCATGGCTAGCATCGCCAAGGGCAATGCCGAGATGATCGTGGTGATCAATGCAGACTCCAAGGCTACGCATCAGTCGGTGATTAATGTCATGGAAGCAGCGCGCCGCAGCGGACTTGTGCGGATTACGTTTGCCACGCAAAGCAACAATTGACCCCGCCTTGAAGGCTTTGTTTGATGTTCATGCCTTCTGGTCCCGCAAGGGTATTTTCAATTATCTTCTCCTGCCTTTATCGCTACTGTTTGCAGCAGCGGTTTCGCTGCGCCGTACCCTTTATCGCACCGGCTTCCTGAACTCGGGCCATCCGGGCGTGCCGTTGATTGTTGCCGGCAACATTACGGTGGGTGGAAGCGGCAAGACCCCTTTTGTCATCTGGCTCGTGCAATGGCTTGAATCCCAGGGACGCACGCCAGGTGTTGTCAGCAGGGGATATGGGCGCAGCGACCGGGCTGTCCGTTGCGTAGATGCGGATAGCACCCCGGCTGAAGTGGGCGACGAGCCGCTGCTGATCCATGTCAAAACCGGTGTGCCCGTTGCAGTGGGTGCGGACCGGCTGGCGGCAGCCAGACAGTTGAGGTCGCAGTATCCCGAAGTAGATGTGATCGTGTCCGATGACGGCCTGCAGCATTACCGGATGCGGCGCGATCTGGAACTGGTGCTGGCAGATGCGCGCAACCTGTTCGGCAATGGCTGGCTGTTGCCGGCAGGGCCATTGCGCGAACCGGTGGCCAGGCTGAAAGATGCCGATGCGCTGATCCTTTCTCGGCGCGACGAAACCGCTTCCAGCATCAAATCTTCGGTGCCTGTTTTCAGTGTCAAACATGTAGCTGCCGGATTCCGCAACCTGGCAGATGGTTCGCGAACGGAGTTTCTGCCTGTTTCGGCCGGCAAGGAGATACTGGCAGTTACCGGCATTGCACGCCCGGACAATTTCTTTGCGCTGCTAAAAAGTATGCAGGTAAGCCATATACCCAGGGCCTTCCCCGACCATTACCCTTTCACGGCCAGGGATTTTCCCGGAGATGCGACAGTGGTGATGACTGAAAAGGACGCGGTAAAATGCCAGAGCTTTGCAGGACCGGATTGGTGGGTGCTTGAACTGAAGGCCATTCCCGTTGCCGGTTTTGAAGAATGGCTGGCGGAGGAGTTGGCCGCTTTATGAATTGCAGGCAAGGCATGAAAAGCTGACAACATGACAGACGATTTCCGATACATGCTTCTTGATCGCAGGGTGATGTCCCGGATTGCGCTGCAGGACGGCAGCAAAGGCCCGGTTCTGGATAATCAGGGCTATTGGTGGCCGCAAAAGGTCCAGGTCGCGGTTCAGTTCATGACGCGCTATGTTTTCTTTGCGCTTGGCAGCCTGTTCTTTCTCACGATCGATACTTATCGTCCGGTTGTCCTCTCGCTGGATGCTTTGCTTGCCATCTACGGCGTCTATTTTCTTGTAAATACCGTGCTGTTCCTGATGGCTATGCGCAAGCTGGGCGTGGTGTCGCTCAGGGTGGGCATGCTGGTGGACATGCTGATGGTCACCATCAGCGTGATCCATGACCCCTATCCCGTGCCGCCTTCTGCACTTGCCTACCTGATGGTGGTCCTCGGGAATGGCATGCGCTATGGCATGAGGCCGTTTGCCGAGTCGGCTGTAATCGCCACCCTGGGCATGGTGTTGAGTTTTGGCGTTCGCTACCGGGTGGGCGACTTCATTGCCGGTCCTGCCGATCTGTTTTACGGGATTTTCTGGTCGGTGCTGGTCTTTTACTCCTTTCTGCTCATGGGGCAGGTGGACAGCCAGCGCAAGCTGCTGGCCTTTCGCAGCCGCTACGATGCCCTGACGAGCGTGTTGAACCGGAATGGTTTCATTGAGGCTGCTGAAACTGCACTTGAGGAGGCCACACTTGATTCACCGCAAAGCTTGTTGTTTCTGGACATTAATGATTTCAGAAACGTCAACGATCGTTTTGGACACGCCGCAGGCGACCGCGTGTTGCAGGAGATCGGCAGAATCCTTGAAGAGTCGACAGAGTCCGAACTGGTGTGCAGATGGGGCGGCGATGAGTTTGTCGTGCTGATCAGGATGGGCGGAGGATTTGCCGAAGATTGCGTATCCAGGATTGAGGAAAGAATCCGGCTATGGGCGCACGGCAATGGCCTGCCGGTTGGCGTCAGCATCGGCATGTGCCAAGCCCCTAATGACGGCAAGGACCTGGAAACCCTGCTGAGTGTTGCGGACATCAAACTTTACAAGAACAAAACAGGACAGGCTTAAACTCGAACCCCATGGAAAAGATATTCGACATTCTCGTATGCCCGGTGTGCAAGGGACCGCTGGTGTTGCAGCGCGAACGCTCTGAGCTGGTGTGTTCTCCCTGCCGACTGGCCTACCCGATTCGCGACGGCATCCCAGTCATGCTGCCGGAAGAGGCGCGCGCACTGCCGGCGGAAGAAGAAGTCTCCAAGTGAGATTCCGGGTTGTCATCCCCGCCCGCTATGCCTCATCCAGGCTGCCGGGCAAACCGCTCGCGGATATCGGCGGCAAACCCATGGTTGTTCGTGTGGCGGAACGTGCGGCGGAGGCCGGGGCCGATGAGGCCATCATCGCCACGGATGACGTGCGTGTGCAGCAGGCAGTGGAAGCGGCTGGATTTCGCGCATTGATGACATCGGCCGAACATGCTTCAGGCACGGATCGGCTGGCCGAGGTGGCTGAAATTCTCGATTGTGCGGATGATGACATCATCGTCAACGTGCAGGGCGACGAGCCCCTGATCGCCCCTGGGCTGATTCGCGAATGCGCGTTGTGCCTGACACTGCACGAACAGGCCGCAATTGCCACGCTGGCGCATCCGATTTTCAGCGCCGAGGAGTTCCGCAACCCCAATGTGGTCAAGGTGGTAACCGACGCGCAGGGCTACGCGCTGTATTTTTCCCGCGCCATGATCCCGTGGCCGCGCGATGCCTTCGCTTCCGCCTCTCCCCTTACGCCTGCCGCCTCACTGCCAGAGGGCCTGCCGGTTATGCGACATATTGGGCTTTATGCCTATCGCGCCAAATTCCTTCGCGAATTCGCCGGCCTTGCACCGGCGCCGCTGGAACGCTACGAAATGCTTGAGCAGTTGCGCGCGCTGTGGCACGGCTACCGTATCGCGGTGGCGGTTACCCCAGAGGCGCCGGGGGCGGGGGTAGACACCCCCGAGGATCTGGAGCGGGTGCGCCGTTTGTTCGGCGCCTGAGGATGATGTGGCGCCTGCGCCCAAAGCCCGTATCTGAAATAGATCGTTTCATCGATCTTTTGAGCGTTGCCTGCAAAGACGACGGTATTTACGCGGCACTTGAACAGATCATTGCCCAGCCAGATGATCGCCGTGTGGCGCTGATCCAGAGGCTGGTGATGGATATGCGCAAGGCTGAAGCGCCGCAGGATTTTGTGGCGGCAATCGCATGCCTGGTTGATGCAGCGGTAGCGGAGAAGGCTTACGAAGTGATTTTCAAATGCCGGAAATAGCCTTTTCTCCAGGCAATCCATAATGTTCCGGCCGTGTTTCCCTGAAAACCTGGCAATTTATCCATACCGGTTATCCGCTAATAAAAAAAATTAACTTCGGCATGAAGCCCGCATGAAATAAGCTTGCGGGTTTACAAATCCAATTACTTTAAGGGAAATACCATGCGTATGATTCTTCTCGGCGGTCCTGGTGCCGGCAAAGGTACTCAAGCCAACTACATCAAGGAAAAATACGGCATTCCGCAGATCTCCACCGGCGACATGCTGCGTGCGCAGATCAAGGCAGGCACTGACCTGGGCATGAAGGCCAAGGCCATCATGGACGCGGGCGGCCTGGTGTCCGATGACATCATCATCGGCATGGTGAAGGCGCGCCTGACCGAAGCCGATTGCAAGAACGGCTATCTGTTCGACGGCTTCCCCCGCACCATTCCCCAGGCGGAAGCCATGAAGGCCGCCGGCGTGCCCATCGACTACGTGGTTGAAATCGACGTGGCCGACGAGGAAATCGTCAAGCGCATGTCGGGCCGCCGCGTGCACGTGGCTTCCGGCCGCACCTACCATGTCGTGTTCAATCCGCCCAAAGTGGCCGGCAAGGACGATGCGACCGGCGAAGATCTGATTCAGCGTGACGACGACCAGGAAGAGACCGTGAAGAAGCGTCTGGACGTGTACCACGCCCAGACCGAGCCGCTGGTGAAGTACTACGGCGATTGGGCAGCGCGCGGCGAAGCCGGTGCACCCAAGTACGTGAAGGTTGCCGGTGTTGGCAAAGTGGAAGAAATCCGCGACGCCGTTTTCAAGGGCCTGGGCGGCTGAACGCGGTCGGTGAAATAACAGCATGAGCAGCAACAAGGCTCCCGAGTTCACCGATTCCGAGCGCTGGGTGGTTGCAAGCACCCTCAAGGAACGCTACGGCAAGGAGATCGAAACTCAGGATGTGGAAACGGAAGTGCGTGTGTTTTCGGATGATCGGGAACTGACGATCTGCCCGGGAATTTACTGGGAGGACAGCGAAGGCTGCCATTTCATTGTTTCCAAGACGGCAGATTCCCGTTACCGCTGCATGTTCTTTTACCGGGTATTGAGGCGCTATGGCACCGGCAAGGATGAGTACGACAATCTCGGTGATTGCGTCATCAACCTGCTGCGTGTCCAGGCGGACCATGCTTCCAGCGGCAAAGGCAAGGACGCGCCGTATTGATTTGACGCCAAGCCATGAGCTTGGCGTTTTGTTATTTTGATTTGGACAGGAGACCATCAACAT
>JAHENE010000163.1 GCA_024643305.1 Thiobacillaceae bacterium
CATGCCGTCGGATTCCAGCACAAGGAAACGATCCACCTCCATTTCCAGCAGCTCGCGCGAACGGCGCACGAGAATTCCTTCGCGCTCCAGAGGTTCGATCAGGTTGAGTATGCCCCCGACGTCATCAATCGTTGCCTCGCGTATGGTTTCAAGCGGGGTGGGTGTGATGAGCGTACCCACGCCCTCACGGGTAAACAGTTCGGCCAGCAGCGCGCCGTCGCGGTGGCGCGAAATCAAATGCGCGCGTTTCACGCCCTGCTTGCAGGCTTGTACCGCCGCAGGAAGGTAATAACTCAGGTCATCCCGGACGGCACGCTTTTTTCCAACCAGTTTCTGTGCTTCGGCCACTGTAAGAGTGGGAACCAGTTTGCCCTTTGCACCCGCAACGCCATCGGTTTCCATCATGAAAACCAGCTTGTCCGCGGAAAGCGCCATTGCAGTATGCACGGCCACGTCTTCCAGGGTGACGTTGAATACCTCCCCGGTAGGCGAATAACCTATGGGCGACAGCAGCACGATTTCGCCATCATCCAAACGTTTCTGTATTGCCTCGGCGTGGATTTTGCGCACTTCCCCCGTATGCAAAAGATCAACCCCGTCCAGTACGCCAATCGGCTTGGCGGTCACGAAATTGCCGGCTGCAACACGGATGTCCGAGCCCGCCATGGGCGTGTTGGCCAGACCAAGCGAAAGCAGCGCTTCGATCTCCACCCGCACAATGCCGACCGCCTCCTTGACGCTGGCAAGGGCCGGTTCATCCGTCACGCGCAGGCCTTTTACGTAGCGCATCTCGGCGCCGCGTTCCTGCATCTGTGCCTCAATCTGCGGGCGAGCCCCATGCACCAGCACCAGCCGCACCCCCAGGCTGGATAACAGATTGATGTCGTGGGCCAGACCGACAAACTGCCCTTCGGAAACCACTTCGCCACCAAATGCGATGACGAATGTCTTGCTGCGAAAGGCATTGATGTACGGCGCCGCCGAACGAAACCAGTGCACGAAATCGGTGATGTTGTTCTTCATGGTTTTGAATGTACCGCGAGCCGCCGCGGAAGCAAAGTCTTTAACCCGCTTATTGCCCGTAATCGCCCCATAATGCCTGCATGGCTGCAACAGCCGCCAACGCGGCAGTCTCGGTACGCAGGATGCGCGGCCCCAGACGGATGGGGGTGAAGCCGAAGTCTGTGATGAGTTTTGCCTCTTCAGGCTCGAATCCTCCTTCCGGTCCCGCCACCAGCCAAACCGGTCTCTGTGGCAATTCCAGATCCTTCAAGGTGGCATCGGCGTCGGGCGATAAAAAGAGCTTCAGGCCATCAGGCTCGGTTGCAAGCCACTGCGGAATATCCAGCGGCTTTGCCACCAGGGGCAGACGGTTGCGCCCGCATTGTTCACAGGCTGACATGACCACGCCCTGCCAGTGCTCCACCCTTCGCGCGGCACGCTCGCTGGTGAGCTTGACCACGCTGCGGCGCATAGCCAAGGGCTGAATCTCCGTGACACCAAGCTCAACCGCCTTTTGCAGCGTGTAATCCATGCGTTCTCCGCTGGAAATACCCTGCGCCAGGCGAATATCCAGTGGCGATTCGCGTTCAGCATCGCGCCACTCGCGGCAACGCGCGGAAACCATATCCTTGTCCACCCAGTCCAGCACAGCGGGATATTCCCCGCCCTGGCCATTGAAAAGCACGACCTCGCTGCCCTTGACCAGACGCAAGACACGCGTGGCATGATGGGCAGGAACCGGTGGCAAATCGATCTTTGCGCCGGGACTCAAAGGAAGGTCTACGAAAAAACGCGGCATGGTTATCGTTGCTTGATTTTGAATATGGCCGGCTTGGGGCCAAAATGGAAACTGGATTATCGCTTGCTTTATATCAGAAGGTTTCACCATGGTGTCCTTGACCACCCCCGTTTGTGATTTTGGCTGGAAAGCCATCGACTTTGATTTGCCCGGTACGGATGGCAGAAACTGGGCTCTCAGCGAGGCCATGGGGCCGAATGGCCTGCTGGTCATGTTCATCTGCAACCATTGCCCCTATGTGAAGGCAATCCGTCCGCGGCTGGTGCACGACCTGGCCGAGCTAAAGGCAAAACACGGCATCCACGCCATCGCCATCATGAGCAACGACCCTGCTGAATATGCGGAAGACAGCTTCGACAACATGAAAAATGTGGCCGATGAGTTCGGTTTTTCTTTTCCGTATGCTCTGGACGAAAGCCAGGAAGTTGCCAAATCCTACGGCGCAGTCTGCACGCCGGATTTTTTCGGGTTCAACCGCAATTTTGAATTGCAGTACCGAGGCCGCTTTGACGAATCGCGCAAGGAAACCGCGCCTGAAGGCGTTCGCCGCGACCTGTTCGAGGCCATGAAGGAAATCGCCGCCACACAGCGGGGCCCGGCGGAGCAGGTGCCCAGCATGGGCTGCTCCATCAAGTGGAAACAGGCATGAACGACGCCCTGCGACAGGTCGTCGCCCTGGTGCGCGAAGTCGCGCGGGCGGAAATCACGCCGCGCTATCTGCGTGTCGCCCACACCCACAAGAACGACGGCAGCCTGTTTACCGAGGCCGATGCCGCCACACAGAAAGCATTGGAGGCAGCGCTCCCCGATATCATCGCCAGCCCCGTACTGGGCGAGGAGATGACCGAGGCCAGGCAGCATGCCGCCTGGGCGGCGGGCGATAACGGCCTGTGGTGCATCGACCCCATCGACGGTACCTCGAATTTCGTTGCCGGTATCCCTTATTTCGCCATTTCCATCGCCTGGCTCAAGAACGGCCAGCGCGAACTGGGCGTGGTCTACGACCCCATCGCCAATGAATGTTTTTACGCGGCGCGCGGGCAGGGTGCGTTTCTGGATGACGAGCCGCTGCCCATCCGCACCCCGGTAAACGAGCTGCGCCGCGCCATGGCCGGAATCGAACCCAAGCGCCTGCCCAAGGAATTGATTGCGAAACTGGTTGCGGACCCACCCTATGCTTCGCTGCGCAATTTTGGCGCTTCTGCACTTGACTGGTGTTATACCGCCGCAGGGCGCTTTGACATCTATGTCCACGGCAAACAGAAACTTTGGGATTACGCAGCTGGCGCGCTCATTCTGGAGGAAGCCGGCGGCAAGCTGTCCTGCCTGGAGGGTCCTTTTGACGAGGGCGGGATATGGGAGCGCTCCGTCATCGCCTCAGCCAGCCCTGTCTTGTTTGAGCAATGGCAAACCTGGCTTCACAAGGCCGGATAGGGCCTGTTGGTACCAAATAAAGGCCGCCTGTTGGCGGATAAAAACATTTTAACCCCCTCCAAAACCCATGTTTAACGGGGTTTCCGGCACCACCCCTGCGCCCCCAAAGGGATTGCGGCCTGTTTTGCCTCGCAAACCAGCCTTGCTTCGAATGCACCGGTCGGGGATAATTGCCAGTTCCGTCCGGGGCTTAACCGCCTCAAAAAGGCACATCCCGGCTGGCGCGCCATACCCCTTCGTGCCTTGATAAAAAGAAACTGAAAATTCCGGCCAGACCTCAAAGCGACCCAAAACAAGCCGCGTGCGAGATTTGACCTGAATTTTTAGCCCTTTTTTATTATTTTGAGTGTTTCGAACCTGAGGTAATTTATGGCAACCCGTACCGATCTCGCCAACGCCATCCGCGCCCTTTCGATGGATGCTGTTGAAAAGGCCAAATCCGGCCACCCCGGCGCCCCCATGGGCATGGCGGAAATTTCCGAAGTACTGTGGAATCACCACCTCCGCCACAACCCCACTAATCCCAAGTGGTATGACCGCGACCGTTTCGTGCTCTCCAACGGCCACGGCTCCATGCTGATTTATTCCCTGCTGCACCTGACCGGCTATGACCTCACCATCGAGGATCTCAAGCAGTTCCGTCAGTTGCACTCCAGGACGCCGGGTCACCCCGAGTACGGCTATGCCCCCGGCATCGAGACCACCACCGGTCCACTGGGCCAAGGCATCACCAATGCCGTCGGCATGGCACTGGCTGAAAAACTGATGGCCGCCGAGTTCAACAAGCCGGGCCACGACATCGTCAACCACAACACCTACGTGTTCATGGGCGACGGCTGCATGATGGAAGGCATTTCCCACGAAGCCTGCGCCTTGGCCGGCACCTGGAAGCTGGGCAAGCTGATCGCCTTCTGGGACGACAACGGCATTTCCATCGATGGCCACATCGAGCACTGGTACACCGACGACACCGCCAAGCGTTTCGAAGCCTACGGCTGGCACGTCATCCCCAATGTCGACGGACACGATGTTGTCGCCATTGAAAAGGCTATCACTGAAGCCAAGGCCGAAACCGGCAAACCCACCCTGATCTGCTGCAAAACCATCATTGGCAAGGGTTCGCCAAACAAGGAAGGCACCCACGACGTGCACGGCGCAGCACTCGGCCACGCCGAAGTGGAAGCCACCCGCAAGCACATTGGCTGGAATCACGAAGCCTTTGTGGTGCCCAAGGACGTCTACGAAGGCTGGGATGCCAAGACCAAGGGCCAGGGCCTGGAAACCCTGTGGAACAACAAGTTCGCCGAATACAAGGCGGCCTTCCCCGCGGAAGCCGCCGAATTCGAGCGCCGCATGAACGGTGAGTTGCCGATCAACTGGAAACAGCATGTGGCAGAGAAACTCGCCGCCATCAATGCCAAAGGCGAAACCGTCGCCACCCGCAAGGCTTCGCAAATCGCGATCAATGCGCTGGCCCCGGCATTGCCTGAATTCGTCGGCGGCTCTGCCGACCTGACCGGTTCCAACCTGACCAACTGGGAAGGCTGCCATCCGATCCGCCACGGCAACCCCGGCAACTACATCAGCTATGGCGTGCGTGAATTCGGCATGTCCCACATCATGAACGGCATGGCGCTGCACGGCGGCGTGATCCCCTACGGCGGCACCTTCCTGATGTTCTCGGAATATGCCCGCAACGCCATCCGCATGTCCGCGCTGATGAAACAGCGCGT
>JAHENE010000164.1 GCA_024643305.1 Thiobacillaceae bacterium
AGTGATGGCACAGGCCGCTGACAAGCCCATGTTGCAAAAACTCATGCCGGTTTCAGTGGGTCTGGATGCAAACGGCAATCCCACGCCGGCCTTGTTGAAGAAGCTTGCGGCTATCGGCGCTGATGCTTCAGTGATCAAGCAATTGAAGCGCGAAGGCGAAGGCGAAGGCAAGAATGAAACCCTGTTCCTCGATACCGTCGTGTCCGGCGCAAAACTGGTTGACGGCTTGCAAAAGACAATTGAGGAAACACTCGCCAAGCTGCCCATCCCGAAGGTGATGACCTATCAACTCGCCGACGGTTGGAGTGATGTGAAATTCGTGCGTCCTGCACATGGACTGGTTGCGCTGCACGGCAGCGAGGTCGTGCCGGTATCGGTGCTGGGTCTGGATGCGGGCCGAGAAACGATGGGTCATCGCTTTGAAGCAAAAAAACCGGTTATTTCGATCAGGAACGCCGACAGCTACGCGCAGCAGTTGCGAGATGAAGGCGCAGTCATCGCCAGCTTTTCCGAGCGCCGTGAGGACGTTGTCCGCCAACTCGAAGCCGCAGCAGCGAAAGAGGGGCTCAAGCCCATTCAGGATGATGCGTTGCTCGATGAAGTCACCGCGCTGGTTGAACTGCCCAATGTGCTGACGGGCAAGTTTGAAGAAGCTTTTCTGGAAGTGCCGCAGGAATGTCTGATCCTGACCATGAAGGCCAACCAGAAATATTTTCCGTTGTTGGATGCCGCAGGCAAGCTCACCAACAAATTCCTCGTCGTTTCCAACATCGCGCCAACCGACGCGTCAGCGGTAATTGGCGGTAACGAACGCGTAGTACGCCCGCGCCTGGCCGATGCCAAGTTCTTCTTTGACCAGGACCGCAAAAAGCCGCTGGAAGCGCGTGTGCCTGGACTTGCCAAGGTGGTCTACCACAACAAGCTCGGCACCCAGGGAGAGCGGGTAGAGCGGGTGATGGCGATTGCGCGTGCGATTGGGCAAATGCTTGGCAGCGAGGAGTTGGCCATGCAGGCTGATCGCGCCGCCCTTCTTGCCAAGGCTGACCTGTTGACCGACATGGTTGGAGAGTTTCCGGAACTGCAGGGCATCATGGGGCGTTATTACGCCCAACATGATGGACTAGGCGACAGCATTGCTTTTGCTATTGAAGATCATTACAAACCGCGTTTTGCTGGTGACGAGTTGCCAAGAAGTGATGTAGGTCTGTGTGTAGCATTGGCGGACAAACTAGAAACTCTTCTAGGTTTGTTCCAAATTGGCGAAAGGCCAACTGGGGACAAGGATCCTTTTGCGTTACGAAGACATGCACTTGGTGTGATCAGAATGTTGATGGAGCGCAATTTGTCGGTTGACTTCGACGAATTGATAGAGGTTGCCTCACTTGCATACTCCGATGCACCTGAATTGCCAGAATTTGTAGCTTTCCTACGAGAAGATTCAAAAAGAAGGGGAGTTAAAGGTTTTGCACATATGTCAGTGCGGCGAAAAATACTGGATGAGACAAAGCCTTCTGTCATCGAGTTTGTTTTTGAGAGACTCTCTGGGGTAATGAAAGACCAGGGATTTACAACGAACGAGGTTGAGGCAGTATTGTGTCTACGGCCCAATCGCTTTGACAAGGTACCGCTGCAACTGCTTGCGGTGCGCGCCTTCTCCAAGTTGCCAGAAGCCGAAAGCCTTGCTGCGGCCAATAAGCGCGTAGGCAATATTCTCAAGAAGGTTGAGGGCGAAGTTCCCACCGAAATCAATACCGCGCTGTTCAAGGAGACGGCGGAAACCGCGCTTTTCCAGGCATTGGGCGAAATCAAACCCAAAGCTGATACGGCATTCAAATCCGGCGATTACTCTGCTTCGCTCCAGGCGCTGGCGGCACTTAAAGCACCGGTGGATGCCTTCTTTGACGGCGTGATGGTCAATGCCGACGACCCTGCGCTTAAAGCTAATCGACTGGCGCTGCTGAACCAGTTGCATCAGACCATGAACCGGGTGGCTGATTTATCTCGTTTGGCAGTCTAGAATCGAGCCATGAAGCTCATAATTCTCGACCGCGACGGCGTCATCAATTTCGATTCGGACAAGTGCATCAAAAGTCCGGACGAATGGAAGCCTATTCCAGGTAGTCTGGAAGCGGTCGCGCGCCTTAACCAGAACGGTTACCGTGTGGTGGTGGCGAGCAACCAGTCCGGCGTGGGCCGCGGGCTGTTCAACATGGCAACGCTCAATACCATCCATAGCAAGATGCACAAGGCCCTGGCGCAGTTTGGCGGGCGTATTGACGCCGTTTTTTATTGCCCGCACTCAGCCGAAAGCGGTTGCGAGTGCCGCAAGCCCAAGACTGGTCTGTTTCTTCAAATCGCCGAGCGCTTCCATGCCGACTTGGATGGGGTGCCCGCCATTGGTGATTCACTAAGGGACTTGCAGGCTGCGGTAGAGGTGGGCTGCCAGCCCATGCTGGTTGAAACAGGCAAGGGCAGGAAAACTATTGGCGCTGGCGGAATACCCAAGGGCACCCTGGTCTTCCCCGATCTGGCAGCAGCGGTGGACGAACTTCTCGGCAGCACATGATCCTGTTGCGTTCGTCCTTGTTTGCAATTCTGCAGGCATTTTCAACAATCGTTTTTTCCTTGATCGCGCTGCTGACATTTCCGTTTGGCGCATTTACCCGTTATCGCATCATTACCCTCTGGAACCGTCTTCTGGTTTGGGCGGCACGGGTTATCTGCGGCATCCGCTACGAAGTGAAGGGCATGGAAAACGTACCCGACTTTCCAGTCATCGTCATGTCCAAACATCAGTCTGCCTGGGAGACGATTGCCTTGCCCATTTTTCTGCCGCCGCAGGCAACGGTGATCAAGAAGGAACTGCTGGCCATTCCTTTCTTCGGCTGGGGTTTCCGCATGTTGTCGCCGATTGCCATTGACCGTGGTGCAGGCAAGAAAGCGCTCAGGCAGATTGTTGAGCAGGGCTCGGACAGGATCAAACAAGGGTTCTGGGTGCTGATTTTTCCCGAGGGCACTAGGGTGAGACCGGGCGAAACCGGTCGCTACGGCATAGGGGGAGCATGGCTTGCTACGCATACAGATATATCGGTACTACCGGTGGCGCATAACGCGGGAGAAATCTGGCCTCGTCACTCGTTTATAAAACGCCCTGGCAGGATTACCGTTTCCATTGGTCCGGTGATATCCTCTCAAGGCAAGAAGGCAGACGCGTTGAATGAAGAAGTCAAAGCCTGGATCGAATCGGAGATGAAGCAACTGCCCCATGCCGCAGAGTGACAAGCAGCCGTACGTCAAGGACGACGTCATTCATGTCAACGGTCAGGAAATTCCCTACCGGCTTACCCGTTCCCGCCGCCGCACGCTGGGCCTTTCAGTTACAGAAGCCGGTGTGCGCGTCAATGTCCCCAAGTGGGTCACTCAGGAAGAAATAAACCTTTTTTTGCAGGAACGCATCCAGTGGCTGATGCGCAACCTGGAAAAAATCGAACAGAACCGTCGCGAGCAACCCGTGTTAAGTCATGGCGAAACGGTTTTCTATCTGGGCATTCCCCTGCAGATTCGTGTTGCGCCCTGCCTGTTTGCGGACGTACGCCGTAACGGCCGCGTGCTTTGGGTTTCCAGCCCAGATGATGCTTCCGTGGCGGAACTGGTGCGCGATTGGTTCAGGGAGCGTGCCGCACCTCTGCTCGAGCGCAGGCTTATGATCCATGCCCGCCTGCAGGGTGGGCGCATTCCGGAGTTTGAACTTTCCGATGCACGAACCCAGTGGGGTATCTGTCATCCGGATGGACGCATCCGGCTGAACTGGCGGCTTGTGCAGGCGCCGCTTTCCATCATCGATTACGTGGCTGCGCATGAAGTCTCCCATCTTGTGCATGCCGACCATTCGCCGCGATTCTGGCAACAGGTTGAACGACTGTGTCCAGATTCTGATACCGCCCGGCAGTGGCTTAACCGCCACGGTCACAAGTTGATGATTTAGGAGTTGAGGTGAGAATTCTTCACACCATGTTGCGTGTCGGCGATCTTGATCGGTCGATTGATTTCTATACCCAGATTCTTGGCATGAAACTGCTGCGCCGCAAGGATTACCCCGAAGGCAAGTTCACCCTGGCTTTTGTCGGTTACGACACCGAGGACAAAGTTGCCGTGCTGGAACTCACTTACAACTGGGGAGTGGAAAGCTATGAGTTGGGCACGGCATATGGGCATATTGCCATTGAGGTGGATGACGCGCATCAGGCTTGCGAAGCGGTCAAGGCGAATGGCGGAAATGTGACGCGCGAGGCCGGACCGATGAAGCACAGTTCGACCGTGATTGCTTTCGTGCAGGACCCGGACGGTTACAAAATAGAATTCATCCAGAAAGGTACGGCGGGCTGGTCAGCCGGGTGAGGCAGGGTCAGTCGCAGGGCGTCTGACCATGGCCAGTTTTTCGAAATCCGCCACTCCCAGGTTCTCCGCGCGCAGGCCGGGGCTGATGCCAGTAGTGCCAAAGGCCTCCTCACCGATCAGTTTACCAAGGGTGTTTCTCAGCGTTTTCCGCCGCTGCGAAAAAGCGGCGGCAACGATTTCCTTGAAGCGAAGTTCATCAAGCTCGGGATAACTGCCAGCAGCCTTTGGAACAAGGCGCACCACGGCAGAATCGACTTTGGGCGGTGGGTCGAAAGCTTCAGGCGGAACATCCAGCAGCCACTCCATGTGGAAACGTCTTTGCAGCATCACAGAAAGGCGCCCGTAAGCAGGTGTCGAGGGCTCGGCCACCATGCGGTCGACCACTTCCTTTTGCAGCATGAAGGTCATGTCGATGATCTTGTCGGCGTAATCCATCAAATGAAACAGCAGGGGG
>JAHENE010000165.1 GCA_024643305.1 Thiobacillaceae bacterium
TTGGTGGTCAGAATGTAAACATTCTTGCGCACCAGTTCAAACAGCAACTCATCCCCACACCCGACTTCGTGCGCCGGCAGTTCAATGGAATTCAATGCGCGCACGAGCAAGTCCGCGCCGGGACCGGCTACCGGTGACGAAATCAGCGGCTTGGCATCAGTGGCTTTTTTCTTTTCAAACCATACTGAAATCACGGTCGGATTTTCTATGCCATGCCGCTGCCAGTCGCGTGGCAGCAGTTCGTTCTGAATCAGGCCTGCCCGGCCTCGCCATACCGTCGGCAGTGCGGCCAACACGCCCTGCAGATCGGGCTCGGCCACTGCCACCAGCACCAATTCCGCAGGGTAAGCGGCAGCAATCACCTCCATATCGTCGCCGCGATTGACGGGCACCACACGGCAGCCCGTGCGCAGCAAGCCGCCCGAAAATACCCGGCCAAGCTGGCCCAATCCTATGATTACAACTTCCCGCATGTTTTTAAAAATCCCGATTAATCATTTTGGGGTGAGGGCAATTTGTCGCTTGGCAAGTCAAGGTAATAACCCTGCACGAGATTGATCCCGAATTCCTTGAGCATGTTGAATGTCTTCTCATTCTCCACATACTCTGCCACCACGGTTTTCCCCAGGCCTTTCGCCACATTGGCAATGGCCCTGACAAAGACCTGATTGTCCTCATCCAGATGCAGGTTGCGAATGAACAGGCCGTCAATCTTGATCGTGTCGGCGCGCAAATGTTTGAGGTAAGCGAACGAGGAAAAACCCGTGCCGAAATCATCCAGACATACGCCGCAGCCAATCTGGCTCAACGATTCTATCAGGCGCTGTGCATCGTGAAGGTCTGCAACAGCGGCTGTTTCAGTGAGCTCGATAATCAGCCGCTTGGGTGAAACCTTGCAGGACAGAATCGTGTCGGAGATAAACTGGCTAAGCGTAGGCTCCCCAAGGGAGCGGGCGGAAATATTGACCGCGATACTCGGCGCATGGGGGTTTTCGGCCAACATCCGAATGGTTTCGCCTATCACCCAGCGATCGATTTCCACAATGCGTCCTGTTTTCTCGGCGATCGGAATAAAGTGCGAAGGCATGATGAGATTTTCCGCATTGCGCTCGTCCACCATGCGTACCAGCGCCTCACAGTGGGACAACTTTTTATCCGATACTGCATACACCCCCTGGAAATGCAGCTTGAACAAGCCCCGTTCCAGCGCGTTTCCTATGCGTTCGTTCCAGGTCAGCCTCTCGATGGTTACCCGACTGGCTTCGCTGTCGGGGCGGAATACGCGCCAGGTATTTTTGCCCGCCTGCTTGGCCTGATACATGGCAATATCGGCCTTCGCGACCAGCTCATCTGCATCTGCCGCGTGATCGGGCAGGTAGGCCACACCCAGGCTTGCCGTCAACCGCAGATTGCGGCCCTCAAAGCGGAAGGGAATCTGCGCAACTGCCTGAACTACCCGTTCTGCCAGCACCTCTGCATCTCGCTCCCGCACGTTTGGGAGCAGAATGGCAAACTCGTCCCCGCCCAGCCTGGCAAAAATTTCGTTGCGGCGAATTAGTGTACCCACCTCACTCGCAACGCGAATTAGCAAGGCATCGCCCGCGCGGTGCCCGAAGTTGTCGTTGATCTCCTTGAATTCGTCCAGATCAAAGAAAATTACTGCGCAGTGCTCGGCGCGGCGCTCGGTTTCGCTTATCAGACGTTCAAGTTCCGATTGAAAACGATGCCGGTTAAAGAGTCCCGTCAGCGGATCACGTTCAGCAAGATAGATAAGCTGCTCGGCTGTCTGGCGTTCACGCGTAACATCTTCGTAAATCCACAGGTGGCCGATGAAACGTCCAGACTTGTCGCGCACCGGAAAGTCCAGTTCAGTAAAAATCCGGCCATCGGCGAGCTGAATTTCAAACGTATCCGACACCTCACGAGTTTCAAGGACTGACAGCAAATGTTTGGAAAACTGGTCAGGGCGGGCCAGCATGTTGGCCGATCCGAGCAGAACATCGTTGGCCGGCATCCCAACCAGAGACCGGGATTCGTCTATCGCCCACATCTGTTTGAAAGCCGGGTTGTGATAGCTCACGACACCATCAGGCCCGACAAAAAGAATACCCAGGTTCATTGCTGACAACAGCGAAACCAGTCTTGCCCTTTCCTGCTCGGATTCCTCGATGTAATGCAGTTGAAGGCTCTCGGCCAGCCTTAGGCGAGAAACGGCCTGTCTTAGCGAGGTTTCGGTAAGCTTTAGTGCATCAACGTTGTGAATGCTGGCCCGCACGCCAATACAATTGGCTTCATTGTCGTAGATGGGCACCCAACTGGCAGAGGCCCAGAAAACACTGCCGTCCTTGCGACAGGCGCGAAAAACGAAACCGCTATCTGCAGAGCCTTCCAATGCTTCTCGCAAGCGCGGTTCGGCCTCCATCCTGTCTTCGGCATGGACAATATTGAGAGGAAAGCCGCGCATTTCCATGCACTCCGCCACGTTGTACCCCAGCATGCGCTGCACCGAAGGGTTTATCCACAACAACCGGCCGTCGAGCGAAATCCAGAACTCGATATCGTGCGTGTAGTCAGCAATGGCATGGAAACGCGCTTCGCTTTCCTGCAGTTGCTGTAACTTGGTGCGCACCGACTCGCTCATGCGATTAAAAGCCGAGGCCAATTGGTCAATATCCGGCTCACCCTGCAGGGGGATTTGCGCGCTGTAATCCCCTTCCGCTATACGGGAACTCGCCGTTGCCAGTGTTCGGAATTGATGGGATACCCACAACCCCATCAAATAAAGCAAAAGCCAACTGGCCAAAAAAGCCGAAAGTGCCAAACCTATGCTCTGAACATACGCCTGCTTGCGCGCAGACTGGATGGCAAGCCCGGAGAGGCCAAATTCGATTTCGCCATAACTCCGGTTCTCGAGCATGATCTGGCTTCTGGAATGAAAGCGTTGCGCGCCGTCTGCAGGACGGTTGAACTCCGAGATAACAAACCCTGATCGATCCGTCACCTTGAGGTACGCAAGGTCGGAGTCGACGCCAACATCCTTGACCTCATCCTCGATGGCGGCAAAATCACGCTGCAGCATCGGCACAGCCAAAGCGGCGGAAAGAAGCCGTCCAATGTCTTCAACCCGATGTTCGATTTGGGTGGTAATGGCGCGATCAATCAACCTGCCGCTGTTGTAGGCCAGCGCCCCCAAGAGCAAGGCCTGCATCAGCAGGATGATCAAAAGCACCCGGGTGCGCAGGGTGAGTTGGTTCATTGGCCTACATGCCAGCGTCGGGCTGCAGTCGACGCTTGAGCTCCTTGGCATCTGACTCAACCGCCTTCAATTCACCCTTCCTCAAAGTGCGCACCCCCCCAAAACCACCTTTTTGGAGAAATGTCTGACCTGCCTCACTGGAAATGAACTGCCGTATCGCACCCACAATGGCCCGTTCATGGGTGGGCGATACACGGGAGTGCACCAGGAAAACATGGCTTGGCATGGCTTGCGTCTCAGCAATGATCCGCAAGTTGTCTCTGACTTCTTTCGGCAAACGCAGGAAAGCCAACACTCCCACCACAGCGGCATCGGCCTGCGCCTGATTGACGTAGGTGGCCGCGTTGGTATGCGAACCGGTTTCGACGACCGTCAGTTCCTGCCCCAAGCGCAACCCGGCCTTTTCCAGGATTTTTTCCATGCGAATATTGACGACGGCAAGCGGGTCTGGCATTGCGATGATCTTGCCACGCAGGTCCGAGGGAACCTGATACGGGCTGTCTGCGCGGACGATCAAATACCCTCTGGCTGGCTCTACATAGGTGAGCACCGGCCGGTAGCCGCCTTCCTTCCAGGCCAGCCAGGACAGATGTGGGGCAGTCAGCAAAAGATCATATTCGCCCTTCAAGGTGCGGCTATGAAATGCGAGGAAATCGGGCGCACTTTCCAGATTGACCGGCCGTTTGAGCGAATCGCTCAGAAAACCTGCCAATGGCTGGTAGGTCTCGACCATGACCCGTGCGGACAAATTGGGAAACACGCCAAATTTCAGCTCTCCATGAGCCAACGATGACGGGCTTATCCCCGCCAGAAAAAGCAGGGGAGCAATTGCGCGCAGGAAAGCGCGCACGGTGATATGCCTGACCATGGGCATGGCTTCAGTCTCCGCAACTGGCTGCCTTATTGGTTGCAGCCTTATTTTCAACATTAACGCCGGGTACCGTCCACGGCTTTAATTTGATTTGATATTAGACGATTTTGCGGAACACCTTGGAACGGCGCTGATAGTTGTAGAGCACTTGTTTGCGGCGCGGCAACGCTTCGGGCTTGGTTTCGACAAACCCCCGCTCCTCGAACCAGTGCTCAGCCCGGGTAGTCAGGACGAACAATTCCTTCATGCGTTTCTTGCGCGCAAGTATCTGCGCCGCTTCCAGCAAACGATCGCCCAGCCCGCGCCGCCGAAACTCGGGATGCACTGCGAGACAAGCCATCTCCGCGGCTTTTGCCTCCGGAAAGGGATATAGGGCCACGCAGCCGAGCACCATGCCGTCGGATTCCAGCACAAGGAAACGATCCACTTCCATTTCCAGCAGCTCGCGCGAACGACGCACGAGAATACCTTCGCGCTCCAGGGGCTCGATCAGATTAAGGATGCCTCCGACGTCATCAATCGTCGCCTCGCGTATGGTTTCAAGCGGGGTGGGTGTGATGAGCGTACCCACGCCCTCACGGGTAAACAGTTCGGCCAGCAGCGCGCCGTCGCGGTGGCGCGAAATCAAATGCGCGCGTTTCACG
>JAHENE010000166.1 GCA_024643305.1 Thiobacillaceae bacterium
GCCTGCAGGTCAGCAGACTTCGCTCTGCCTCGTCTTCAATGTCGTTCTGAATGGTGTTCACCACTGCCTGAGTCGTGGCCAGATTGCCGGAAGCAAGCAGCACCAGAATCCGGTCATCCGGTTTGGCAAAGACGTGCATCTTGCTGTAGGTGCGGATGTAATCAATGCCAGCATTGGTGCGGGAGTCGGAGGCAAAGACGATTCCGCTGTTGGTCTTGATCGCGAGGCAATATGTCATGTCAGTTTCTGTTGCCCTGCAGAGTGGTGTCTACAGAGGTCATGATGGCAAGGGAGTATAATAAGCTTATCTGTAACAAACCTGAAGGGAGAAGCATGGCTATCCGCTGGGGAAGTTACGCAGTTAAAGGGCTCCACGACGAGCTCATCCAAACGCGGGGAAAACCTAGGCCCGCAGCCAGCCAGCTCTGCCAGTTTCTACACGGTCTGAGCGACAAGGAAATCGAGGAGTACAAATCAGCATCTGAGCTTGCCATCAAGCTGATGGGCATCACTTTCACCGTCTATTCTGATCAAGATGGTGGAGCGATCGACCGGGCCTGGCCGTTCGACATCATCCCAAGAGTCATCGACAAGCGCGAATGGAAAGAGGTCGAGCGGGGTCTGATCCAGAGGGTAAAGGCCCTCAATATGTTTATTGCCGATCTTTATGGTCAGCAAAAAATCGTCAAGGACGGTGTCTTCCCGGCTGAATTATTGAAAGACTCGGTCAATTACCGACCCCAGTGCGTGGGGGTAAAACCGCCCCAAGGGGTGTGGGCACACATTTGCGGTTCTGATCTGGTGCGCGACAAGGATGGAAAATTCTACGTGCTGGAGGACAACCTGCGCGTTCCTTCTGGGGTTTCCTACATGCTGGAAAACCGCCAGGTCATGAAGCGGGTATTTCCCGAGATGTTCGGAAACGAGAATATTCTGCCGATCGACGACTACGCATCCAAGCTCTATGACATGCTGGCCTCCCTGAGTCCACGCAAGGTCGCCAAACCCGAGGTGGTAGTGCTTACGCCCGGCATTTACAACTCTGCCTATTACGAGCACAGCTACCTGGCCCAGCAGATGGGCGCGGAACTGGTAGAAGGTTCCGACCTGACAGTGGGCGATGATGATTGCGTTTACATGCGCACCATCGACGGGTTGAAGCGGGTGGACGTGATTTATCGTCGAATCGACGATCTCTACCTTGATCCGGAAGCCTTCCTGCCCGAGTCCACGCTGGGCGTGCCGGGGCTATTGCGCGCCTGGAAAGCCGGCAAGGTGGCACTGGCCAACGCACCCGGCGCAGGCGTGGCGGACGACAAGGTGGTCTATGCCTATGTGCCCGACTTCATCCGCTATTACCTCAAAGAAGAGCCGCTGCTGCCCAACGTACCGACCTACCGCTGCATCTACAAGGAAGAGCGCGAGTATGTGCTTGGGCACATCAACGAACTGGTGGTGAAGCCGGCCAACGAGTCGGGCGGATACGGCATGCTGATTGGACCGCAAGCCAGCGAGGAAGAGCGCGAGAAATTCAGGAAGCTTATAAAAAGCAATCCCCGCAACTACATCGCCCAGCCCATGCTGACCTTGTCGACTGCGCCCACCATGGTTGGCAACCGTGTGGAACCGCGCCATCTAGACCTGAGGCCTTTCATCCTATCCGGCAAGGAAACCTACGTAACAACAGGCGGACTGACGCGAGTCGCTTTGCGGAAAGGTTCTACTGTCGTCAACTCTTCCCAGGGTGGCGGAAGCAAGGACACCTGGATCGTCGATACGGAAGGGGGGAACTGACATGCTCTCCCGCGTAGCCAACAGCCTCTACTGGATCGGCCGCTATATCGAGCGTGCCGAAAACACTGCACGTCTGGTAAGTGTCACGAACCATTTGCAGCTGGACCTTCCCAAGGGTATCCGTCCGGAATGGAAGCGTATAGTGAGCATCCTCGGTTACGAGGAATTGCTCGACATCAAGGGAATTGCCAATGACGAGCGCCAGATCATGAAATTCCTGATCGGCGACATGGACAATCCGGGTTCCATTCTTTCTGCAATGCAGTCGGCGCGTGAAAATGCGCGCACTGTTCGTGACGTGATGCCGCGTGAGTCCTGGGAGGAGATCAATACCCTTTACCAGATGGCCAAGTCTGATGCGCAGAAAGCCTACTGGCCCAAGAACCGGCATGCCTATCTGCAGGAAATCGTACGAGGCGCCCAGACGATTACCGGCATGCTGGCGGGCACTATGCTGCACGATGAAAGCTACCAGTTTATTCGGCTGGGACGGAACCTCGAGCGGGCCGACATGACAACCAGGATCATCGATGTGCGCTCTGCCGACCTGGTTCCATCATCAGAACATGGGCTCTCGCCCTTTGAGAACATCCAGTGGATGAGCGTGTTGAAATCGCTGACCGGCTACCAGATGTACCGGCGCTCGGTGCAGGAACCGGTGCGCCGGCGCGATGTGCTGGAGTTCCTCTTCAAGGAACGCCGCTTCCCGCGGGCCATTCTTCACTGCCTTGGGGAAATTGAAGGATGCGCACATTCACTGACGAAAAACAGCCTGGTTGTGAAGCGGATTCGCGAAATTTCTCAGTTGGTCCAGCAAGTGGATCCGGGTGACCTGAAGCAGGATGACCTGCACCTTCTGATCGACCATTTGCAACTTGGTCTGGCAAGCATCGATGATGCGGTGAGGGAAACCTATTTCGCCTAATTCAGGAAATTGTTGTTTCACAAACAAAAAAGGCTTAGAGCGAAATCTCTAAGCCTTTGTTTTATCTGGTGCTGGTGAGAGGAGTCGAACCTCCGACCTACTGATTACGAATCAGTTGCTCTACCAACTGAGCTACACCAGCGCGAGGCGAATTATACCGGAGTCGTGCGCTTTATTGCGCCAAACTCACAGCCCCGGATGTGGCAAATGCTCTTCAAGCCGCGCCAGTACGCGCTCGCGGCCCAGCAGTTCCAGGGTGGCGTCAATCGAAGGTGTTTGCGGTTCGCCGGTGACCAGCACGCGCACCGGCATGGCGAGCTTGGGCATTTTCAGGCCAAATTCTTTAGCGACATCCTTGACCAGCGTACCCAGCACTTCACGGTTCCACTCAATCTGTGCCAGCCGTTCTTTCAGCGCATGCAGGGCAGTGAGATTTTCCACGGTGACATGCTGTGAAAGCAGTTCAGCGCTGGGGGCCAGGTCCTGATAGAACAGCATGGCTTCGTCTGCCAGGTCATTGAGGGTAGCGGCGCGTTCTTTTATCAGTGCCACAACCTTAAGGCTGTCCGGGCCTTTTTCAATGTCGATTCCACGCAGGGTCATGCGTTGTTTCAGGTCTGAAACCAATTCAGCATCATTGGCCTGCTTGATGTAATGCTGGTTCAGCCAGCGCAACTTCTCAGTATTGAACTGGGCGGAGGAAGCGGTGATGTGGTCGAGGTCAAACCACTGGATGAACTGCCCGCGCGAGAAAATCTCATCGTCGCCGTGCGACCAGCCCAGGCGCGCCAGGTAATTGATGACAGCATCCGGCAGGTAGCCTTCTTCGTGGTACTGCATCACTGAGACTGCACCGTGGCGCTTGGATAGTTTTGTTCCATCGTCACCCAGGATCATGGACAGGTGCGCATACTGCGGAATTTCGGCTCCTAGTGCTTTCAGGATGTTGATCTGGCGCGGGGTGTTGTTTACATGATCGTCGCCGCGGATGACGTGGGTGATTTTCATGTCCCAGTCGTCAACGACCACGCAGAAGTTGTAGGTGGGGGTGCCGTCGGCGCGGGCGATGACCAAATCGTCCAGTTCCTCGTTGGAAATCTCGATCAGACCCTTGACCATATCCTTCCAGGCCACGCTTCCGGTCAATGGATTCCGGAAACGCACCACGGGCTGCACGCCTGAGGGCGGCACCGGCAGGGTCTTGCCGCGCTCGGGACGCCACCTGCCGTCATAGCGGGGTTTCTCCCCGCGCGCGCGCTGCGCTTCTCGCATAGCATCCAGCTCTTCTGTACTGCAATAGCAGTGATAGGCGTTGCCATTTAGTATCAGCTGCTCGATCACTTCCTTGTAGCGCATGAAGCGATGGGTCTGATAGAACGGGCCTTCATCGTGTGTCAGGCCCAGCCAACTCATGCCGTCCAGGATTGCCTGCACCGCTTCGGGAGTGGAGCGCTCAATATCCGTGTCTTCGATGCGCAAAACGAACTGGCCGCCGTGATGTCGGGCAAACGCCCACGAGAATAAAGCTGTGCGCGCACCGCCGATATGCAGGTAGCCGGTTGGGGAGGGGGCGAAACGGGTGCGGACCATAGGAATTCGAACTGCCTGGAAACTGGCAATTTTACGCGAAAGCGCGGCTTTTCGTTTGACCGTGCGGGGTGGCTTATGGTTAAATTCGCCCCGTCTGTTCGGACAGAATCAGGATCTTGGGCAGTTAGCTCAGCGGTAGAGCACTGCCTTCACACGGCAGGGGTCACAAGTTCGAACCTTGTACTGCCCACCAAGATTGCCTCGTAATATTTCCAGAAAATAATCAACAAAAAAAACCGGCATGTGCCGGTTCTTTTGTATGGTAATCGGTCACAGGTGGCGTTCGGACCGAACGCCACCATGGTGTGATACCTGATTACTTTTTCTTGGCAGCTTTCTTGCCGGCAACGGAAGCCTTGAAGCCAGCGCCAGGGGTGAAGCGGGGAACGGTCGTCGCGGCAATCTTGATTTCCTTGCCGGTCTGGGGGTTGCGGCCGGTGCGTGCGGCGCGC
>JAHENE010000167.1 GCA_024643305.1 Thiobacillaceae bacterium
GAATTTCGCGGTCAGCGCGGCACAGCAGCACGTCAGGCTGGATACCGATTTCGCGCAGTTCTTTCACGCTGTGCTGCGTGGGTTTGGTTTTGAGTTCGCCCGCCGTCGGGATGTAAGGCAACAGCGTTAGATGGATGAAGCAGGTCTTGTCGCGACCATCTTCAATACCCATCTGGCGGATGGCCTCCAGAAATGGCAGGGATTCGATATCGCCCACCGTACCGCCGATCTCGACGATGGCCACGTCAGCATCTCCCGCGCCTGCGCGGATGTGCAACTTGATCTCATCGGTGATGTGCGGAATCACCTGCACTGTGCCGCCGAGATAGTCGCCGCGGCGCTCGCGGTCAATTACGGTCTTGTAAATCTGGCCGGTGGTGAAATTGTTACGCTTGCCCATTTTGGCGCTTGAGAAGCGCTCGTAATGGCCAAGATCAAGGTCGGTTTCGGCGCCATCCTCGGTAACGAAGACCTCGCCATGCTGGAACGGGCTCATCGTGCCGGGATCGACATTGATGTAGGGGTCCAGCTTTAAGAGGGTGACTTTGAGGCCGCGCGATTCGAGAATCGCTGCCAGGGATGCAGCTGCGATGCCTTTACCTAAGGAAGACACCACGCCGCCAGTGACGAATACAAACTTGGTCATGTCCGTTTGCGGAGCAGGTAATGCTGAATTCTACACTCAAATCCGGGCCGCTCCCAACCCTGCTCACCCCGCCGTGTTAAAAGTTCTGGGTGTGCACCAACACTAATACAATATTTTCGTCAGGGGCTTTACAGGAAGCCACTTCTAGCCCAGAATAAGAATCGTTCTTATTTAAGATTATGGTAATTTGCCATGACTGACACACGCCCCCTTGCCGAATTAATGCCCGGCGACAACGGCATCATTGCCCGCCTGAAAGTGGACGAAGCGCTTTACCAGCGTCTTTCGGCAATGGGCCTGCGCATCGGCCGCCCCATCCAGGTCATCCGTCGAGCCGCACTGTCAGGCCCCATCCAGGTACGCGTGGGTTTCACGGATCTGATTCTGCGTCGCGTTGATGCATTAAACATCTGCGTGGCCCCTGCCGCCTAACTTAACAGTCCTACCATGAAACGCCTCGCCATTGTCGGCATGCCCAACACGGGCAAATCAACCTTCTTCAATCGGCTGACTGGCGCCACCGCCCGCGTGGGCAACTGGCCAGGCGTTACCGTCGACCTGTTGGGCGCAAAAATCCTGCTGGGCGCGGACATGGTCGAAGTCGTGGACCTGCCCGGCCTTTACGACTTGCACGGCTTCTCCGAGGACGAGCTGGTCGTCCGTCATTTCCTGGAAAACAATCCCGTCGATCTGGTCGCCATCATCCTGAACGCCGGACAGATCGATCACCAGATCGCCATCGCCCTGCAACTCAAGCAATTGGGCCTTCCGGTAGTCTTGCTGCTAAATATGATCGATGAAGCCGACAAGCTCGGCATTCGCATCGACACCCGAAAAATGAGCGAAGCATTGGGAATGCCGGTCATGGTGTTAAGCGCCAAATATGGCAAAGGCTTCGCTGAGGCAAAGAAGGCGCTCACCGGCATGATAGCCATCAGCGAACAGAGTCCAGGGCTTGAGGACCTGCAGGAAAAACTGGCTCAGGACGACCAGGTGGAAATGCAGATGCAGGCTGTCATCAGCCACAGCGTTCAACTGCCCATCCAATTGCCAGAAAGCTTTACCGCACAACTGGACAAGGTATTGCTGCACCCCTGGCTGGGCCTGCCCATTTTCTTTGGTGTGATGTATCTCCTGTTCCAGGGAATTTTCCTGCTCGGCGCGCCATTCCAAACCGGGGTTGAATGGTTGCTGACCATGATCAGCCAGTATGCGCTGGAGCCACTGCTGTCACCCGCACCTGGCTGGCTGCACGGCCTGCTCATCGACGGCATCTACAATGGCGTCGGTACGGTGGCGTCGTTCGTTCCCATCATCGTGCTGTTCTTCCTTTTCATGGCGGTCATCGAGGACACCGGCTACCTTTCACGTGCCGCGTTTCTCATGGATGCAGTCATGGCCAAGATGGGGCTCGATGGTCGCAGTTTCGTCATGCTGCTCATGGGCTTCGGCTGCAACGTGCCTGCCCTGATGGGGACCCGCGTCATGCGCTCTCGCGCCTTGCGACTGCTGACCATGATGGTGATTCCGTTCTCGCTCTGCTCGGCACGTCTGCAGGTATTCATCTTCATAACCGCCGCACTGTTTTCAGCCAAGCATGCACCGCTGGTGCTGTTCTCGCTGTACATGATGAGCTTTGCCACCGCCATCCTGACGGCCTTGCTGTTCAAACGGAAGTTCGAAAGTACCGATCCGTTTGTGCTGGAGTTGCCACCCTACCGCCTGCCCACCCTCATGCAATTGTGGCTGCGCGGCTGGCAGGAGGTGCGACACTTCCTGAAGCGCGCCAGCAAGTTCATTATCATCGGCGTGGTACTGGTTTGGGCGTTGACGCACCTCCCGCCGGGCGTCAGAGAAGCCGGGCCGGACTCTTTCTCGGGCATGCTCGGCACCTGGTTCAATCCCGTGCTTTCTCCCTTGGGTATTGATGCCCAGATGACCATCACCCTCATCTTCGGCTTTGTCGCCAAGGAAATCGTCATCGGTGCGCTGGCCGTCGTCTACGGTATGGAGGGCGATGCGCTCAGCCACCAGATCGGCGCCAGCATGGACTGGGTGCAGGCCTATTCCTTCATGCTCTTCACCCTCATCTACACCCCCTGCCTGTCTACCATCGCGACCCTGCGCAGCGAATCCCGCAGCAATCTCTACGCTGCCGCCACGGTGGCGTGGTCGCTAGGCTTGGCGTGGATAGTGTCGTTTGTCTTTTATCAAGGCGCCAGGGCGCTGGGGTATTAAGCAGACGTTATCGATGCTCGCCCTGTAGCAAGCATCTGTGACCATAAACAAAAAACCGTCGGGAATTAGCCGACGGTTTTTGTTATTTATCCAGGGCCACCTCTATGGCCGGGTCTGATCAATCAGGATTTTCACGCCTGAGGCGCCCACCTTTACATTCGCCAGCGTGCCTTCCAGATCGCCAGCCTGTGCCATCGGGCTGCCGGATTTTGAAACGCGCGCCACCAGCAGCACTTCTTTTAGCTGCGAGAGGGTATTGGCAGGATTCATGGCCATGCTGTCGTTCAGCTCGAATTCCATCGGTAACTGGCTGGCGTTTGCACGCAAGGCCGCCACCGGAGGGCCCCGCTCGCCCGTGCGCGCAAACACAAACAGCACATCGGTGGAGGCCAGTTTGGATTTGAGCGCGGACGTTATGTCGACGTGTCCCTTTATGGTTGCGCCCGAGGCCATTGACGTTGCCCTGTTCTCCGCAACTGCTGCGCCGGCAGGCTTATTCATGCCGGGTCCGCCAGTCTGGGCAAGGATTTTCTCCGCCTGTTTTTGCGCAGCCAGGATGTCCTGGGCATAAGGCGAATCTGGCGGCAGCAGGGCATATAGGCGTTTTAAATAAAGATTGGCCTGGGGAAAATCCTTTTCCTGGAAAGCATAAACACCGGCAAGCTCAAGACCCTTGATGTCATCCGGATTGATTTCCAGCGCCTTTTTGACCAGTTTCATGTGTTCGACAGTCAGCGCACGATTGTTGTTGATGGCCAGGGCCTCGGCATAACCGGATAGCACAGAGGCATCCTGCGGCACCAGCTTCACTGCCCTTTCGTAAGCCTGCATGGCCTGGGGCCACTGTTCGGTCGCGGCGTAGCTTTTTGCCAGCAGGGACCACGCCTGGCCGTCATCTGGATTGGCGCGGGTTTTTTCTTCCACCCGCTGGATCATCTTCATGAAGTCGTGCTGCTCCTGGGCGCCGGCCATGGCGGAATGGTCAGGTGCGGATTGCGCATTGGCGATGGTGATGAGGGACATGGGATTGCCCAGCCAGAAATAGAGGCCGAATGCGGCAACAGGCAACATGATGCCGAGTGCGTAGCCTAGCTTGCGGCTGCTGACGCTGCCTGCTTCCGGGGCGTTGTCCATCGACAAGGCATCCTCAGCCAGCCGGGCTTCCAGTTCCCGTTTGGCTGTCTGGAACTGTTCTTCGGAAAGCAGGCCGTTGGCGCGGTCGGTTTCCATTTCCTTCATCTGATCCCGATAGACGGCGATGTTGACTTCGCGCCGAGCGGCCTTCCCCGAGGTACCCCGCGTGCGCAGCAAGGCGGGCAGCACAAACGCCAAAGCGATTGCCACACAAACAATCGTGGCAATCCAGAACAGGCTGACAGTCCAGAACGGGTTCATTTGTCTTCTTCCAAAAGTTGGGCGGCGGCGGCAAGCGTTTGCTCATCTACCGGCGTGTCTTGCATGGCTCGGCGATGTCGCAAGGTCATGTACCAGACGCTGCCACCGATGCCAAGAAACAGCAAGGGGCCGAGCCAGAGCAGATAGGTCACCGGCTTGAAGGGTGGGCGATACAAAACGAAATCACCATAGCGGTTGGTGAGGTACTCGATTACATCCTTGTCGCTCTTGCCCGCTTTCATCTGCTCCCGGATTTCCCGGCGCAGGTCTTGCGCCAACTCGGCGTGCGAGCCGGCCAAGGACTCGTTCTGGCAAACCAGGCAGCGCAGGTCTTCAGCGAGATTGACCAGACGCTGCTCAATGACAGGGTCTTCAGCAGCGGGCAGCGCTTCTTTAAGTTGACCCGTTGGCACGCTGACAGATTCATCGGCCGAGGCTGGCAGGGA
>JAHENE010000168.1 GCA_024643305.1 Thiobacillaceae bacterium
CCAGGTAAAGCCGCCGCCGAATGCTTCCATCAGCAGGGTCTGGCCGCGTTTGATACGACCGTCACGAACGGCAGTATCAAAGGCAAGCGGAATGGAAGCGGCGGAGGTGTTGCCGTGCTGGTCGACCGTGACTACCACGCGTTCGCTCGGCAGGCCGAGTTTCTTGCCGGTGGCCTGGATGATACGGATATTGGCCTGGTGTGGCACCAGCCAATCAATGTCTGATTTTTCCATACCATTCGCTGCCAGGGTTTCGTCAACGATGGCGTCCAGCGTGTTCACTGCCATCTTGAACACGGCGTTACCCTGCATGCGCATCGCCGCCTTTTCGCCATTGCCCATGGAGGGTCCGCCATCCACGTACAGCAGTTCCTGGTAGCGCCCATCTGCATGGATATGCGTGGAAATGATGCCCGGCTCTTCGCTTGCGGTCAGCACCACAGCACCTGCGCCATCTCCCCACAGAATGCAATTACTTCGGTCGGTGTAATCGGTAATGCGTGAAAGGGTTTCCGCACCAATGACCAGCGCCGTGCGGGCCTGTCCGGCCTTGATGAAGTTGTTGGCTGTGGCCAGCGCATAGATGAAGCCACTGCAAACCGCCTGCACATCGAATGCCGGACTTGCATTGGCGATGCCCAGCTTGGCCTGCACGATGCAGGCGGTGCTGGGAAAAACCCGATCAGGAGTGGTGGTAGCGACGATCACCAGGTCGATATTGGCCGGCACGACATTCGCAGCTTCCAAAGCCTTGCGTGCCGCAGCAACAGCCAGGTCACTGGTCAGTTCGTTCTCTGCCGCCACGTGGCGCACGCTGATGCCGGTGCGATCGACAATCCACTGGTCGGTGGTGTCGATCATTTTTTCGAAATCGGCATTGGTCAGCAGGCGTTCTGGCAGATAACTTCCGGTACCAATAATGCGTGAATAAATCATGCCTGTTCCCCGGGACTAAGCTGGTGTAATTGTTCGGAAATGCGTTTCAGCACATTGCCCGTCACTTCCTCGGCAGCGGCTTCTATGGCGTGTTCAAAGGCAAAGTGGTCTGCACCCCCATGGCTTTTTATCACTACGCCCCGTAGGCCCAGCAAGGTCGCGCCATTGTAACGCCGGGGGTCAAGCTGGCGCTTGAACGCATTCATCACCGGCCAGGCAATGAGGCCAGCCAGCTTGGTCAGGAGATTGCGGCGAAACTCCTGGCGCAAGAGCGTGCCAATCAGCTTGGCGATACCTTCGGATGACTTGAGGGCAACATTGCCTACAAAGCCGTCGCAGACCACGACTTCGACCGTACCCTTGTAAATGTCATCACCTTCCACATTGCCGTAAAAGTTGATCAGATGGCTTGCCCGAATGAGTTCTGCCGCTTGCTTGACCACTTCATTACCCTTGATTTCCTCTTCACCGATGTTGAGCAGACCGACAGTCGGACGATCCTTGTGATTGACCACTGCAGCCAGCATGGAGCCCATCAGCGCGAACTGCAACAGGTGTTCAGCCGTGCAGTCAACATTGGCCCCCAGGTCCAGCATCAACACTGGGCCTTTCAGGCTGGGCATGAAAGTGGCTATGGCCGGTCGGTCGATGCCGGGCAAGGTTTTGAGGACAAAACGCGCGGTCGCCATAAGTGCACCGGTATTACCGGCCGAAACACAGGCATCGGCTTCGCCCGACTTTACCAAGTCGGTAGCCACGCGCATGGAGGAATCTTTTTTGTTGCGCAAGGCCAAGGCTGGTGATTCGTCCATCGCCACCACCTCGGAAGCATGGCGAACGCGCAGACGTGGGCCGACTTGACCATGTCTAGCCTTTAACTCGGCCTCGATGGCGTCTTGCGGACCTACCAGGATGATATTGAGGTTGTCATTCCGCGCCAGACACTTGATCGCAGCGGGAATGGTAACGTGCGGGCCGTGATCGCCACCCATGACGTCGATGGCGACAGTAATTTCCCTCATCGGGTCAGCCTATTTCAAATAGACAGTGCAATATGCACCCCTGCCTGCCGGCAGGGATGAAGGGATGGTCTTATTCGCCCTTGGCCTTGGCCACTTTCTTGCCGCGGTAGTAGCCAGAGGGTGAAACATGATGACGCAGATGCACTTCGCCCGTGGTGGACTCAACCGCCAGGGTCGGGCTGGTCAGGAAATCATGGGAACGATGCATGCCCCGCTTGGAAGGGGACTTTTTATTCTGTTGAACAGCCATTTCAAACTCCTTATTTCAAACATCCACCGCGGATGCCATGTTGCAATCATCATGCATGGGCACTAACGGCAGATTCAGTAAAATTTCATCTTCAACCACACCCGCCAAATCCAGGGTCTGGCCGGCAACCAATACGTCAATCTCTTCGTCAGCCAAGGCGGTTTCCAGCCTGTCGGCTTCTGCTTCGCTGGCGGCAAGGTAAAGCAGCCTGTCAGTTTTGACCGTTACGTTAACCGGCTTTAGACAGCGCTGGCACAGCATTTCCACGTCGGCAGTTACATTGCAATGCAGCCGTGGACGCCCTCTCGCGTCCTGCCCGCCGCAAACCCGATAGTGTAAAACTGCTTCCGGATTCACAAACTCTTGAGCAAGTCGCTCGAAATCACCTACCATCGTATTGCCCTCCCAACAGCGGGATTTTTCGGCAAAGTTCGACGGCGTAACCACAGGTCGTTCGAGCATAAGCGCACAATTTTATGATTTTGCAGTAGTTTTGTCAAAGATAACGCAAGGAAAAAGACTGGCGTGATACGTAAAATTCTGGTGGCCAATCGGGGGGAAATCGCAGTGCGCATTATTCGCGCCTGCGCCGAGTTGGGGATAGAATCCGCAGCCATCTACACTGACGCCGACCGACACGCCCTGCATGTCAAGAAAGCCGATGAGGCCTACCACATCGGCAAAGACCCGCTCGCCGGCTATCTCAACCCTCACCATCTGGTCAATCTGGCTGCTGCCTCTGGTTGCGACGCCCTGCATCCCGGTTACGGATTGCTGTCTGAAAATCCCATCCTTGCCGATGCCTGCGCCAAACGGGGCATCAAGTTCATCGGCCCGGATGCCAGACTCATCCGGCAGATGGGCGACAAGATCGAGGCGCGTCAGGCGATGATAAAGGCAGGCATACCAGTCGTACCAGGCTCCGACCATAATCTTGAAAGTCTCGACGATGCACGTGCGCTGGCCGGCAAAATCGGTTATCCCGTCATGCTCAAAGCTACCAACGGCGGCGGCGGCCGCGGTATCCGCCGTTGCGACAGTGAAGAAGAACTGGGCAGGAATTACGAGCGCGTGGTCTCCGAAGCCACCAAGGCTTTTGGCAAACCTGAAGTGTTCATCGAGAAATGCGTGGTCAATCCCAAGCACATCGAGGTGCAAATTCTCGCCGACACAAAGGGCAATACCGTTCATCTTTTCGAGCGTGACTGTTCAATCCAGCGGCGCAACCAGAAATTGATCGAGATTGCGCCTTCCCCGCAGCTCAGCGAATCCCAGCGCCAGTACATCGGCAAACTCGCGGTACAGGCTGCCCGTGCCGTCGGTTACGTCAATGCCGGCACGGTTGAATTCCTGCTAGACCAGGACAACCAGTTCTATTTCATGGAGATGAACACACGGCTTCAGGTCGAACACACGATTACTGAAGCCATTACCGGCGTGGATATCGTGCAAGAGCAGATCCGCGTTGCAGATGGCCTGCCCCTCCAGTACAAGCAGGAAGAAATCGAATATCGCGGCTTTGCCATTGAGTTCCGCGTCAATGCCGAAGATCCGAAGAATGATTTTCTTCCCAGCTTCGGCCGCATAACCCGCTATTACGCGCCCGGCGGCCCGGGTGTGCGCGTTGATGGATCAATGTATACCGACTATGTGATTCCACCCTATTTCGATTCGCTTTGCGCCAAGCTAACCGTATGGAATCTGACCTGGGCCGGCGTCGTCGAGCGCGCCCGCCGTGCATTGTCGGACATGGTGGTTTATGGCGTAAAAACCACCATTCCCTATTACCAGGAAATACTGAAGCATCCGGACTTTCGTAGCGGGCGCTTCAATACCAGCTTTGTGGAAAGCCACCCCGAACTCATCAGGTACGAAGATCAAAATCCGCCGGAAATGCTGGCAGCTGCCGTTGCCGCAGCCATTGCGGCTTATCAGGGACTCTAAAATATGGCCAAGGTACACATTACCGATCTTGTTCTGCGCGATGGGCATCAATCTCTCATCGCCACCCGTATGCGCACCGAGGATATGCTGCCCATCTGCAGCAAACTGGATTCTGTAGGATTCTGGTCCCTAGAAGCATGGGGCGGCGCCACTTTTGATGCCTGCGTGCGTTTTCTCAAAGAAGACCCGTGGGAACGCTTGAAAAAACTGCGCAAGGCCCTGCCCAATACCCCCATCCAGATGCTGCTACGCGGCCAGAACCTGCTTGGATACCGTCATTATTCCGACGATGTGGTGAGTGCCTTTGTGCAAAAAAGCGCCGACAACGGCGTCGATGTTTTCCGAATATTTGACGCCATGAACGACCTGCGCAATATGCAAGTATCAATCGAGTCGGTCAAGAAATCCGGCAAGCATGCACAGGGCGCAATTTGCTATACCACCAGCCCGGTGCATGACATTCCGCACTTTGTACGTCTGGCAAAAGGCTTCGCGGAAATGGGCTGCGACAGCATTGCCATCAAGGACATGGCCGGCTTGCTGAC
>JAHENE010000008.1 GCA_024643305.1 Thiobacillaceae bacterium
GTCATCATCTTCCTGGCGCTGATGGCCGAAGCTTTCATGGGTTACCTGCTTCCATGGGGGCAGATGTCCTACTGGGGCGCACAGGTCATCATCAATCTGTTCTCCGCAGTGCCCTTTATTGGCGAAGACCTATCGCTGTGGATTCGCGGCGACTTTGTCGTGGGTGATGCAACGCTTAACCGTTTCTTCTCCTTCCACGTTATTGCTGTGCCACTTGTGCTGCTGGGACTGGTGGCTGCGCATCTGGTAGCACTGCACGAAGTCGGTTCCAACAACCCGGACGGCATCGAAATCAAGAAGAAAAAGGATCCGGTTACGCATATTCCGCTGGATGGCATCCCCTTCCATCCCTACTACACCGTGAAGGACATTCTCGGCGTGGTTGTCTTCCTGATCTTGTTCTCCGCCATCGTCTTCTTTGCGCCGGAACTGAATGGCTACTTCCTGGAAGCCAACAACTTCATCCCGGCTGATCCGTTCAAGACACCGGAACACATTGCGCCAGTTTGGTACTTCACACCGTACTACGCCATTCTGCGTGCGGTGCCGCCCTTCCTGGGATCTCAATTCCCGGGTGTTGTGATGATGGGCATTTCCGTGATGATTTTCTTTGCGCTGCCTTGGCTGGACATGAGTTCAGTCAAATCCGTTCGCTATCGCGGTGTGATTTTCAAGGGTTTTCTGGCTGCTTTTGTCGTGTCCTTCCTGGTACTCGGCTGGCTGGGAGTTTTACCAGCCACAACGACCTATACATGGATAGCACGTCTGCTTTCGGTAATTTATTTCGCATTCTTCTTCGTGATGCCCTGGTACACGAAACCCGGCAGAACCCCTAAGTTTGCCGCTTTTCAGAATGCGTTCCTGATAGCAATAGCAGTCCTTGCGATTGGTATCGTCTGGGGTGGCTCCACAGGCTCCATCGGCGTTACTGCGTTAAATCTGATGTTTTTGGTTTATACGCTCTGCTTTGTTTTAATGCCGCTGTACTTGGCTTCCGACAAAACCAAACCCGAACCGGAAAGGGTGACTGGCTAATGAAAACCATCAAACAACTTCTTACCCTGTTGGCCTTTGTGCCACTGGCAGCATCCGCATCGGGCGGGGCGCATCTGCAACTGGACAAGGCACCGGTCAATGTGGCCGATCATGCTTCCTTGCAGCGCGGGGCCAAAATGTTCGTCAATTACTGCCTGAACTGCCATTCAGCCAGCTACATGCGGTATTCGCGCCTGCAGGATATTGGTCTGACAGAAGATCAGATCAAAAATAACCTGCTGTTTGCCACGGAGAAAGTCGGCGACACCATGAATGTGGCCATGAGTTACAAGGATGCCAAGGTATGGTTCGGTGCTGCGCCACCTGACCTTTCGGTGATTGCCCGTTCACGCGGCGCAGACTGGCTCTATACCTATCTGCGGAGCTTCTATCGTGACGATTCGCGCCCTACCGGCTGGAACAACATTGCATTTGACAAGGTAGGCATGCCACATGTGATGGTGTCGCTGCAAGGCGAGCAGATTGCACACTTCAAAAATGAAGTTGACCACGAAGGCAAGGAACACGAAGTGTTCGAACGTTTTGAACTGGTCAAGCCGGGAAAAGTGTCGCTGGCCGAATATGATTCCATGGTGGGCGATCTTGTGAACTATCTCTCATGGATGGCCGAGCCCGCACAGAGCAAACGCAAGCATACTGGACTTTTGGTGCTGGCGTTCCTGGCAGTGTTCTTTGTAGTTGCCTATTATCTCAAGAAGGAATTCTGGAAAGACGTGCACTAAGCCGGTCTTACAGGTATTACGCGTGAGCCGGACCTGTGTCCGGCTTTCGCCTTTATTAAGCGCATGAACATGAAACAGGAATCCAACCCATGATGAGACTATATTCGGGAACGACTGACCCCTACAGCCACCGCTGCCGCATCGTCCTTTACGAAAAAGGCATGGATTTCGAAGTGATTGATGTGGATATGCACAACAAGCCGGAAGACCTTGCCGTCATCAACCCCTACAACAAGGTACCGGTGCTGGTAGATCGCGACCTCGTGCTTTACGAAGCCAACATCATCAACGAATACATTGATGAAAGATTCCCGCATCCACAATTGATGCCGCCGGATCCGGTCATGCGCGCCCGCGCCCGTCTGGTATTGCACAATTTCGAGAATGACTTGTTTGCACAAGTGAACTTGCTGGAGCACGGCGGACAGAAGGCGGCAGATAGCGCTCGCATCGCCATTAAAGACAGCCTGACACAGCTCACCCCCATTCTGGACAAGCAGAAATACCTTCTCAACGACGAGTTCTCCATGCTTGACGTGTCGATTGCCCCTCTTCTGTGGCGCCTCGAGCATTATGAAATCCAGTTGCCAAAGCAGGCTGCCTCAGTCCTGAAATATCGTGAGCGCCTGTTCTCGCGCCCTGCATTCATTGACGCGCTGACGCCGACCGAAAAGGCGATGCGCAAGTGAGCTGAACATGCTCTCCACCCGGCCCTATCTTGTTAGAGCCATTTTTGAATGGTGCGTGGATGCGGGATTTACCCCTCATGTACTTGTGCATGTGGATGCGCACACGCGGGTTCCGGCCGGGTACGTCAAGGAAGGGCAGATCGTGTTGAGCATTGGCGGCAATGCCGTGCGCGATCTCGCCATCGACAATGACTGGATCACGTTTTCCGCAAGGTTCTCCGGTGTCTCACAGGAAATTGCCATTCCCATCAACCGGGTGGCTGCAATTTTTGCCCGCGAGAATGGACAGGGCATGCATTTCGAAGTGGAGGAAGCAGCAGAGGGCGGTGGTGCCGTTGCAATAACGGAATCGCCAGAAGACGAACCCCCTGGGCCGCCCAAGGGTCGCCCGCAACTCAAGGTCGTCAAATAGCGCGTAGAGCAAATCTTTAGCGTAAAATGCGCACCCGCGTGCCGCTTTAGCTCAGTTGGTAGAGCAACCGCCTTGTAAGCGGTAGGTCATCTGTTCGAGTCAGATAAGCGGCACCATCTAACCCGTTATCGCTTGCTTCTCTTTTTCAGAGAAGGCGCCAAACAGCTTTCGCATTGTCCGGTTTTACAGGAAAATCCAGGTTTTCCCCTAAATCAGTTCGAGATGAATCTGCACGAGTTTCAGGCCAAGCAGCGATTGCGCCAATATCAGATCGCCACTCCACGCGGAGAACCTGCGTCCACCCCGGAAGCTGCACGTACTGTAGCCGAAAACATGGGGGGCTCAGCATGGGTGGTAAAGGCGCAGGTGCATGCCGGCGGACGAGGCAAGGCAGGCGGCGTAAAAATCGCCAAAAGCCTTGATGAAGTGAGTGGCATCGCGTCAAGCCTGCTTGGAAAAGCGCTTGTCACCTATCAAAACGCCCCCGGCGGCCAGCCGGTGAACCAGGTGCTGGTGGAAGAAACGCTCGCCATCGAGCGGGAGTTGTATCTGTCTTTGCTGGTGGATCGCGAAGCAGAGAGAATTGCCGTGGTAGCCTCTGCTGCCGGCGGTATGGAGATCGAGGAAGTTGCCCGACTCAGCCCCGAGAAAATTCTCAAGCTTCACTGCGATCCAATCAATGGCTTGATGCCTTTTCAGTGTCGTGAACTGGCGTTTGGGCTTGGTTTGAAGGCCGAAGCATTCCAGGATTTCTGCAAACTATTGCCTGCTTTGTACCGTGTGTTTGTGGAAAGCGATCTTTCACTGCTGGAAGTCAATCCGCTCATCGTTACGCACGAGAATCGCGTCTTGCCGCTCGACTGCAAGATGAGCGTGGATGACAACGCGCTTTATCGTCAGAAAGAGTTGGCTGAATTGATCGACATGAGCCAGATCGACGCCAAGGAGGCATTGGCGCACGAGGCTGGCATCAACTACATTGCGCTATCAGGCAACATCGGCTGCATGGTCAATGGTGCCGGGCTGGCGATGGCCACCATGGATCTGATCAAGCTGCATGGCGGCGAGCCCGCCAATTTTCTTGACGTGGGCGGAGGCGCTACGGCAGAAACCGTGGCCAGGGCCTTCAAGATCATTTTGGCCGATGCGAACGTAAAGGCGGTGCTGGTCAATATTTTCGGCGGCATCATGCGCTGCGACATTATTGCTGACGGCATCATCGCCGCGGTGAAGGATGTGGGCGTGAAGATCCCTGTCATCGTGCGGCTCGAAGGCACCAATGTCGATCTTGGAAAACAGAAATTGAAGGAAAGCGGCCTGGCGATCATTACTGCGGATGATCTGACCGATGCCGCAATCAGGGCAGTGCAATCCGTGACGGGGAGCGCAAAATGAGCATCCTCATCAACAGAAATACCAGAGTTATCTGCCAGGGTTTTACCGGAAAACAGGGTACTTTCCATTCCGAGCATGCCATAGCCTATGGCACGAAAATGGTTGGTGGAGTGACACCAGGCAAGGGCGGTCAGACACATCTGGACCTGCCGGTATTCAACACGGTACGGGATGCCGTGCGCGAAACCGCCGCCAATGCCTCGGTGATTTACGTACCGGCGGCGTTTGCGGCGGACTCCATTCTGGAAGCTGCGGACGCCGGTATTGAAGTCATCGTTTGCATTACCGAGGGCGTGCCGGTGCTGGACATGATGAAAGTGAAAGCCGCGCTCAAATCTGGCGGTGCAAAACTCATCGGCCCCAATTGTCCCGGCGTCATCACTTCGGGCGAATGCAAAATCGGCATCATGCCCGGCTTCATCCATCAGAAAGGCAAGATCGGCATAGTCTCGCGCTCCGGCACACTGACCTATGAGGCGGTGTATCAGACCACGCGCGCCGGTCTGGGGCAGACAACCTGCGTGGGCATCGGCGGGGACCCGATCAAGGGCCTGGATTTCATCGATTGCCTGGAGATGTTTCAGAATGATCCCGAGACCGAAGCCATCATCATGGTAGGTGAAATAGGCGGCACGCGCGAGGAAGAGGCGGCCGAATATATTAGCTCCAACGTGACAAAACCCGTAGCCGGCTATATCGCCGGATTGACCGCACCAAAAGGAAAGCGCATGGGCCACGCTGGCGCCATTATTGCTGGCGGCAAGGGCACGGCGGATGCCAAAATCGCTGCGTTGGAAAAAGCCGGCGTTGTGGTTGCCCGTAGTCCGGCTGGAATTGGCGATGCGATGATGCAGGCCATCGCGGACAGGACCACCCGATGAAACTGGCGATGGCCCAGTTGAATCTGACAGTAGGAGACCTCAAGGGTAATGCTGCAAAAATGCTTGCCGCAGTTGGCGAGGCTAAAGCGGCAGGCGCATCCCTGCTGCTCACGCCGGAGATGTCCATTTGCGGCTATGCGCCGGAGGACCTGGTTTTGCGTGAAGATTTCTGCATGTCTTGCGAACGCGAGGTGCGAAATCTGGCCGTTGCCACAGCGGACATCACCCTGGTCGTTGGTTTCCCGCATCGTGTAGGCAGGGATTGCTACAACGCTGCAGCAGTGTTGCAGGATGGAGGCATTGTTGCCATCTACCATAAGCAGAAGCTGCCGAATTTTTCGGTCTTCGACGAGGTCCGCACCTTTAACGCGGGTGAAACCGCTTGTGTCTTTGACTGCGAAGGCGTGCATTTCGGACTCAATATTTGTGGCGACATCTGGGAACCCGGTCCGGCAGAACTTGCGGCTGCGGCCGGAGCGCAGGTTCTGCTTGTGCTCAATGCCTCGCCATTTCATATCTCCAAACGCCAGGAGCGGAAGCGCGTAGCTGCAGAGCGGATCGAAGCATCCCGCATTCCCATGGTGTACTGCAACCTGTTGGGCGGGCAGGACGAATTGGTTTTTGACGGTGCTTCCTTCGTGATGGATGGAAAAGGTCAGATCACCCACCAGTTTCCAGCCTGGGAAGAGGGAGTCTACATCGTTGACCTCGATGACAAGTCTCCTGTCCCGGGCCGTCAGGAAGCAGAACCTGCCATTGAGGCTGACGTTTATCAAGCCTTGGTAACGGGGGTGCGCGACTATACTGACAAGAATGGCTTTCCCAGCGCGATACTGGGACTTTCCGGCGGCATTGATTCCGCGCTGACGATGGCCATTGCAGTCGATGCGCTTGGCGACAGTCGCGTGCATGCGGTGATGATGCCATCTGAATTTACCGCCAGCATCAGTCGCGATCTTGCACTGGAAATGGCTGAAATCCTGGATGTGAAATATAGTGAAATCGCCATCAAGCCAATGTATGACATGTTCATTGAACAGCTTGCGGACGAATTTGACCAACTTCCTTTCGATACAGCCGAAGAAAACATCCAGGCGCGTGTGCGTGGGACCTTGCTCATGGCATTATCGAACAAGTTTGGACACCTGGTGCTGACGACCGGAAACAAGAGCGAAATGGCGACTGGATACGCAACACTTTATGGCGACATGGCTGGCGGTTTCGCCGTCTTGAAGGATGTGCCCAAAACTCTGGTTTACCGACTTTCTAACTACCGTAACAGCCTGTCGCGTGTGATTCCGCAGCATATTATCGACCGTGCGCCATCGGCGGAATTGCGCGCCAATCAGACCGACCAGGACTCGCTGCCTCCTTACGATATACTCGACGCCATTATCGAAGCCTATGTCGAGCGCGATTTGTCCCCCGCGGAAATCGTTGCCATGGGATTCAATCCGGCGACGGTAAAGCGCGTTATCCGGCTGACAAATCTGGCTGAGTACAAGCGCAGGCAGTCCGCGCCGGGTATACGTATTACCCCACGCAATTTTGGCAAGGATCGCCGCTATCCGATAACATCCAGATACCGCCCTGAAGAAAATCTGTAGGAGACCAAGGAAATGAAGAAGATAGAAGCCATCATCAAACCCTTCAAACTTGATGAGGTGCGCGAAGCGCTCTCGGAAATCGGTGTTGCCGGACTTACGGTTACTGAGGTCAAAGGCTTTGGCCGACAGAAAGGCCATACCGAACTTTACCGCGGGGCAGAATACGTGGTGGACTTCCTGCCCAAGCTCAAGCTGGAACTGGTCGTGGCAGATGGCAATGCAGAGCGCGCCGTTGAGGCCATTATCAACGCTGCCCGCACTGGCAAGATCGGGGACGGGAAGATTTTCGTTTCAACTGTCGAACAGGTGATCCGCATTCGGACCGGGGAATCCGGGGAATCTGCGATTTAGGAGTCGGGAACTATCGAACACCCCACTGGGGAATTGCTCGACAAATTATTTACTACAAGAAAATTACCGAGGCATGCTCGGAAGTTTTTTCACCGGGCGAGTTCCGGCCTCGAGTGGCCATGAATCAAGCTGTATCTAGAGCCAGGCGCCCCTGAAAAGCGTCTGTGAAATTACCAGAACTTCCACCAGGCCCTGTCTGACAATTCGACGCCTTTGGCATATTTGCTGTTGGGATAGTTCAGCTTGAGCACTCGGAGAGCGTCGTCCCTGAGATCTTTAATCCCTAATTTGTCGTAGGCTACGACCATGATGGCAAGCGCTTCTTCGATGGAGGGGGTTTCGGGGTAGTTGGTGACCACGTTCTTGGCGCGATTGGCCGCAGCCACGTAAGCTTCGCGCTTGAGGTAGTATCTGGCGACGTGAACTTCGTTGGCGGAAATGGCATTGACCAGATATTTCATGCGCGCTTTGGCGTCCTCGGCATATTTGCTGTCGGGGAAGAGGGTAATGAGTTCCTTGAACGAAATAAAAGAGTCGCGCGCCGCCTTGGGGTCGCGCTCGCTCATGTCCTGGCTTGAAATCTGTGAGAGCAGACCCAGATCTTCTGTGAAATTGGCCAGACCCTTCAGATAGTAGGCATAATCGACGTTAGGGTGGCTTGGATGGAGTTTGATGAAGCGATCGCAGGCAGCGATGGCTGAAATCGGTTCCTGGTCTTTATAGTAGGCGTAAGCAATTTCAAGTTGCGCTTGTTGTGCGTAACGGCCGTAGGGGTATCGGGATTCAAGGATTTCGTATAGTTTGACGGCCTTTTCATAGTCGCCACCATTAAGGTTGTCCTTGGCCTCGGCGTAAAGTTTTTGGGCTGACCATCCCGCGGTTTCATCCTGCACATCGGGAAACAGGCCACAACCAGCCAGGCCAAGACTGAAGGCAATTGTGGCGAGCGCGGCTCGCCAGGTTATATTGATGCGAGCAGTATTCAGGAGTTTCATGCCGATGATTGACGAGGATTTTGACGAAGAACTGGATTATAAGGGAATTTCCAGCCCCGAGCCCTGGCATGGCGAAGTGCCGCCGGCGCTGGCTGGAATTCGTGTTGACCACGCACTGGCCACAATGTTGCCTGAATATTCGCGCAATCGTCTGCAAAACTGGATTCGTACCGGCAATGTCCTGGTAAACGGCCAGCCGGTGGGGGTGAGAGACAAGGTTTGGGGGGGCGAGTCGATTGCGGTGTTCCCCGAGGTTGATCCTGTTACCCAGCAGGACATGCCTGAGGATATTCCGCTCAATATCGTGTTTGAAGACCCGGCCATCATCATTATCAACAAACCGGCAGGTCTGGTGGTGCACCCCGGTAACGGCAACCACAAAGGTACCTTGCTGAATGCGCTGTTGCACCATACGCCGTCTGCAGCCGATATCCCGCGTGCAGGCATTGTCCACCGGCTGGACAAGGATACGTCTGGATTGATGGTGGCTGCCAAGACACTCAAGGCACATACGGATCTCGTCCGCCAAATGCATGGACGTACCGTAAAGCGTGAATATCTGGCCGTGGTGCAAGGCGAGATTGATGGTGCCGGGACGGTGGATGCGCCGCTGGCGCGTGATCCGATCCAGCGCACCAAGCGCACGGTACATCCGATGGGTAAACAAGCCATTACCCACTATACGGTCGAGGAAAGATTCCCCAGCGCAACCTTGCTGCGTTGCAGTCTGGAAACAGGGCGTACTCACCAGATTCGCGTGCACATGAAGCATATTGGCCATCCCCTGGTAGGAGACAAAACCTATTCCAACGTGCGTCGCGGCCGTGCAATGGCATTCCCGCGGCAGGCCTTGCATGCCACCAAACTTGCTTTAAACCATCCTTATACGGGCGAGCGGATGGAATGGACTGCTCCATTGCCGGATGACCTGGAGACCCTGCTTGAGCTCATGAGGGCGGGAGGCACCTGGGGTGGTGCCGAGTCCGAATAGTTTGTCCAGGACTTGCTTTCCCAGCCATGCAGTTCATCCAACCTGACTGGCCGGCGCCGGTCAATGTCCACGCCCTCACGACCACGCGCAGCGCTGGATCAAGCCAGCCGCCTTTCGACAGTTTTAATCTGGGCGACCATGTAGGGGACGATCCCCTTGCCGTTGCCCAAAACCGCGAAATATTGCGAGCTTTCCTGCCATCAGAACCCAGATGGCTGAAACAGGTGCATGGAACGGCCGTGGCAATGGCCGATAATCCGATTGATCCCATGGAGGCTGATGCCAGCGTGGCGTTTAACGCCGGTGTGGTATGCACTGTGCTGACCGCGGATTGTCTGCCGGTGCTGTTTTGCGACCGGCAGGGCACACGGGTCGCAGCCGCACATGCTGGCTGGCGTGGCCTTGCGGCGGGGGTGCTGGAGGCGAGTGTGGCTGCGATGCAGTGCGATCCGGCTGACATCCTGGCCTGGATGGGGCCGGCCATCGGGCCGCAGGCGTTTGAAGTGGGCGAGGAAGTGCGCGAGGTGTTTGTGAGCGATCTGCCGAAAACGGCAGAAGCTTTTAAGTCAGGTCAGCCCGGAAAGTGGCTGGCGAACATTTCTGAACTGGCCAGACTGCGTCTTGCACGCGCAGGGGTACGCCAAGTGTATGGCGGCGGGTTCTGTACCTATTCAGATGCGGAACGCTTCTACTCATTTCGCCGCGACAAAACCACTGGCCGCATGGCCTCGTTGATTTGGCTGCAAGACGCCGTGACAGCTTAATCCCGTATAATCCCCGCCTTCTTAGGGCCTTCAACTGTTATGTCCTCACTCACCTGGATTTTTGCCGCCACCTTGCTTGGCGGCGTGCTTAGCGTGCTCCTGGCGGGCGTGTTCGCGTTTGCCGCGCGCCCCCACTGGGTGCCGCGCTTGGTAAGTTTTGCGGTTGGAACTCTGCTCGGGGCCGTATTCCTGGAAATCCTGCCACATGCCCTGGAGTATGGCCATGCGAAGCCCGTGGCCATGTCTGTATTGATCGGCCTGCTGGTTTTTTTCGTATTGGAAAAACTGGTGCTGTGGCGGCACTGCCATCACGAAAGCTGCGAAGTGCACGGTGTGGAAACACAGACGCATGACCACGGCCATCATCGCGCCGGGCTCATGATTCTGGTGGGAGACACCTTTCACAATTTCGTCGACGGCATCCTGATCGCCGGCGCATTCCTCGCGGACACCCAGCTTGGCATTGTCACGGCGCTGGCTATTATTGCCCATGAATTGCCGCAGGAAGTGGGCGATTTTCTGGTGCTGCTGCACTCCGGTTACAGTAAGTCCCGCGCGATGTTCTTCAACCTGCTTTCCAGCCTGGCGATGGTGGTGGGCGGCTTGCTGGGTTACCAGGCGCTGGCGGGCATGAGTGAGTTGACGCCTTACCTGCTCGGCGTGGCGGCTTCCAGCATGTTGTACGTGGCGGTGGCCGACCTGATTCCCGGCCTGCACAAACGCCCGGAACTGTCCGCGACGCTGGAGCAGGTGTTACTGATCGGCGCGGGCATCGCCTTGATCGGCGTTGTCGGCAATGCGTCGGGCGTGTGAACGGCGAGGCGTGTCTAGTAGATAAAATACCAGCGCAATCACCCCGCTCCCGATGACAAGGACCATGACGCCCTTGAAGATCGACTCGGCAGTCACCACCATCACCATCAAAACATAAAGCAGAGCAAGCAGGACGATATACATGGCCAGCATTCCAAAAGTCGGGTTCGTTTCCCTGGGTTGTCCCAAGGCTACGGTTGATTCTGAACGCATTCTCACCCAGTTGCGAGCCGAGGGCTATCTGATTTCGAAGACTTACCAGGATGCCGATGTCGTGGTGGTCAATACTTGCGGTTTCATCGATGCCGCCGTGGAAGAATCACTGGACGCCATCGGCGAGGCGCTGGCGGAAAACGGCAAGGTCATCGTTACCGGCTGCCTGGGCGCGAAGGGCGATGTGGTTCAAAAAGCGCATCCATCGGTGCTGGCGGTGACTGGGCCGCACGCCACAGAAGAGGTAATGGCTGCGGTGCACGCGCAACTGCCCAAGCCGCACGATCCCTACACTGATCTGATTCCGGCGCAAGGCGTACGCCTCACACCCAAGCACTATGCCTGGCTTAAAATTTCCGAAGGCTGCAATCATCGCTGCACCTTCTGCATCATTCCGTCTTTGCGCGGCGATCTGGTATCGCGTCCGGTGGGCGAGGTGATGAACGAGGCCGAAGCTTTGGTGAAGGCCGGCGTGAAGGAACTGCTGGTGATTTCGCAGGACACCAGTGCGTATGGCGTGGACGTGAAATACCGCACTGGTTTCTGGAACGGCAAACCGCTCAAGACCCGCATGACCGAGATGGTTTCGGCACTGGGCGACCTGGGGGCCTGGGTTCGGCTGCATTACGTGTATCCGTATCCGCATGTGGACGAAGTCATCCCCTTGATGCAGGACGGCAAGGTGCTGCCTTATCTCGACATTCCGTTTCAGCATGCCAGCCCGCGTATCCTCAAGCTGATGAAGCGCCCGGCCGCGGCGGAAAAAACCCTGGACCGCATCAAGGCCTGGCGGCAGGCCTGCCCCGACCTGACCTTGCGCTCCACGTTCATTGTTGGTTTCCCTGGCGAGACCGAAGCAGAATTCGAAGCCTTGCTGGAATTTCTTGACGAGGCCCAGCTTGACCGCGTCGGCTGTTTTGCCTATTCCCCTGTCGAAGGCGCGAGCGCCAACGCATTGCCCGATGCCGTGCCGGAAGAAGTGAAAGAAGAACGCCGCCAGCGCTTCATGGAAAAACAGGCAGCAATATCCGCGCTCAGGCTGGAAGCAAAAATCGGCCGCGAAATGACGGTGCTGGTCGATGAAATCGACGAGGAGGGCGATGCAGTTGCACGCTCCTCAGCCGATGCGCCGGAGATAGATGGTGTGGTATTCGTTCAGAACGCTGGAAACCTTTTGCCCGGCGATTTCGTCAAGGTGCGTATTACTGATGCCACCGACCATGATCTTTGGGCGGAAAAGATTTAGTAGCGGTTGCCAAAAATATCCACGCCGGCCCCATCTGCTTGCTGCTGGATATTGATGGACTGTTTTGCGGGCTTCTGCGCCCGTTGCCAGAATTTCCAACGGTAAGCTGAACGCCAGGTCAGGCTGATTCCTTGCAGAGGGTCATCCAATCTGAATGGGCGTCCTGAGGCAAGAAGCTGTTGCAGCCAGTTGTTTTCGAAATCTCGCATGGCTTGCAGCCAGCCATTGAAATCACCCTGCCGCAAAAACCGGTGCGGCTCATCCAGAATGAGCAGGCTATTGTCGGGAATATCCCTGCTCCATTTCTCGGGCAGCATTTCGACATTGGCACCGGCATGTTGTGCAAGCGCTAGCCAGTCTGGATGATTGCATAGGACGTTGAGGGGACTCTTCTCTGCAACATCAGGCAGAAAACCTCCTCCCCATATCCAGACTGAATTGATGACGGGCTCTCCGCGTTGTTCACGCGCCTGATTGACAGGATGATGGAATAACAACATTTGTATTTCATTGAGCAGTGTACGCCACGCCAATGCGTCATCTCCAGTTGGAAGGAGAGGATCGATATGTTTTCCGCCCGCCTGCGATAGAGGAGTAGTCGATAGGGCTGGCCTGGAGTTGGTGCGTACGACCCAAGCACCGGGACGCAGTTGCTGTGGCGAAAATTCCTCGCCAAAGTGAGCTGTCAGTGCCTCACACAGCAGTGCTGCCTCTCCCGGCGTTGGCTCCGCGATCTCATTCAGGATCAAACGGTCGCGATCGATGCGAACATGTACCGGATCGGCACGCAGCCAGTAGGCGGACTCAGGTTGGCCGCCCGATGCAGCCAGGCTGATGGGGGCGATGGGCCAGTCCCGCTGTCGCTCAATGCCCAGTTTCTTGCAGGCCAGCTCCTCCAGTGACGCGCTGTCAAGCGCCTCGCGCCTCCCACGGGCGAGCAGCATGTCCAGATGAAACAGACGGGGTTCTCCCAACAGGTCAAGGAAATCGTCTGTCTGGAAGAAAGCGGGTACGACAAGTTGCAGCATCGAATGGATTCGTTGATTTAGAATTGCGTAGTGCGACAGATTTCACATCAGCTTAACATCCAAACGCGTGGCAAGGGCCTGTATGCGATTACCCGGGCAGTTTTGTCTTGGGTGGGCGAAGTCGGAATCCGGCAAGGCCTGCTGACGCTGGTAATTCAACATACCTCGGCCAGCCTGGTCATTCAGGAGAATGCAGACCCGGATGTGAAAACCGATCTGGAAAAGTTCTTTTCCCGCCTGGTACCCGAGGGCGACAGCATTTACGACCACACCACTGAAGGCCCGGACGACATGCCGGCGCATGTGCGTTCGGCGCTTACCCAGAGCAGTTTGTCCATTCCTGTTTTGGATGGCAGCTTGGCACTGGGAATATGGCAGGGGATTTATGTGTTCGAACACAGGACGGGCGCGCAGCAGCGGAATGTCATCCTGCACCTTATAGGCGAGTAAAGGCCGTGGTAAGCTCGCAGGCATTGAACCAGACAAGATACACGTGAAGCCCTACGAACTCCTGATCGGCCTGCGCTATACCCACGCCAAGCGCAGCAATAATTTCATCTCGTTTATTTCCTTCGTATCCATGGCCGGCATCGTCCTTGGCGTGGCTGCGCTGATCATCGTGCTGTCGGTGATGAACGGGTTCCAGGAAGAACTGCGCACCCGAATTCTGGGTGTTGCCTCGCATGTGGAAATATCAGGCGTGGGAAACGAGCTTGAAGACTGGAAAACTGCCGCGGAAAGGGCAAAGACCCAGCCGGAAGTCATTGCCAGCGCACCCTTCGTGATGAACCAGGGCATGCTGGCGCTGGGTGGGAACGTGCGCGGCGCCGTGATCCGGGGCATCCTGCCGGAAACCGAGGTACAGGTGACGGACCTGGCCTCGCACATGCGGCTGGGCAGACTGGACGACCTCAAGCCGGGTGAATGGGGCATTGTCCTGGGCATCGAACTGGCGCAAGCGTTGGGTGCAGGCGTGGGCGACAAGGTTACGGTCATCACGCCTCAAGGAAACATTACACCCGCAGGCGTGCTGCCGCGCATGAAGCAGTTTACAGTGACGGGTATTTTTAAGGCCGGCATGTTCGAATACGACTCCGGACTGGCGTTGATTCACTTGCAGGATGCACAGAAACTGGCGCGGTTGGGTGATGCCGTTTCGGGGCTCAGGCTCAAGATCAAGGATATCTTTCGGGCGCCCTGGGTGACGCTCGACCTCTCCAGCCGCTTTCCCAACTATTATATTTCTGACTGGACCACGAGCCACGCGAATTTCTTTCGCGCCGTGGCGATCGAGAAGCGCATGATGTTCCTCATCCTGCTGCTTATCGTCGCGGTGGCAGCGTTCAATATTGTTTCTACCCTGGTCATGGCGGTAACGGACAAGCAATCGGATATTGCCATTCTGCGCACGCTTGGTGCGCGGCCCTCCAGCATCATGAAAATATTCATCATCCAGGGCGCCTTTATTGGTGTGCTCGGCACCTTGGCGGGCGTTACGCTGGGCATACTGGGCGCGCTGAATCTTGAAACCATCGTGCCGCTGATCGAAAAAGTCGCTGGCGTGGATCTGTTCCCGGCCGACGTGTATTACATCAGCGAACTGCCTTCAAAGCTGATGTGGTCGGATGTGGGCATAATCGCCAGCGTGTCGCTTGTGCTTGCGCTGCTGGCAACGCTGTACCCAAGCTGGAAAGCGTCAAGGCTCAATCCTGCGGAGTCATTGCGTTATGAATAATGGCGCGATTGAAAACAATGCAATGAGTGAAACCGTCCTCCAGTGCACGGGGCTGAAGAAGACGTTTTTCCAGGGGCGGGTGGAGGTTCAGGTATTGACCGCTGTGGACTTGGTCGTGCGCCAGGGCGAATCGCTTGCAATCCTGGGTGCGTCCGGGTCGGGCAAGTCCACTTTGCTGCATCTTCTGGGCGGCCTGGATGCCCCCACTGCAGGCTCTATCGAATTGCTGGGCCGCAATCCGCTCAAGTTGAACGAAGCAGCAAGATGCGAACTGCGCAACCGGGCGCTCGGTTTTGTTTACCAGTTTCATCATCTGCTGCCGGAATTCACCGCGCTGGAGAATGCGGCCATGCCGCTCTTGGTAAGACGAATGGAAAAGCAGCAGGCGGAGGAAATCGCCGCGCAGACGCTTGCAAAAGTGGGGCTTGAGCATCGCCTGCATCATCTGCCCTCGGAGCTTTCTGGCGGCGAACGCCAGCGTACCGCCATTGCACGCGCTCTGGTCACCCAGCCGGCATGCGTCATGGCCGATGAACCTACGGGCAATCTGGATCGCCAGACGGCTGGGGCGGTTTTTGGATTGATGCAGGATCTGCAAAAGGATCTGGGCACCAGCCTTGTCATCGTCACCCACGATGTTGAACTGGCGCGCAGGATGGACAGGCAGCTACGCCTGGTGGACGGTCGCCTGACCGAACTTGAGGCTTAATCTAGCCGCTTTCGCTATTGGCGTGTGGCTGCTTCAACAGCAGCCGGAATTGCCTGATGCCGCTTGGCTTTGGGTGCTGCCATTGATTTTTACTCCGTTTTTCTTGCAGCGAAATGCGCATTGCTGGCTGGAGCGTGTGCGTACGTTTCTGCTCATCGCAGCCTGCATTGCTCTTGGTTTTGGCTGGGCGGCCTGGCGTGCGCAATTGCGCATGGCGGATACGCTGCCTGCTGCCTGGCAGGGGGTTGATGTGCGCGTTGAAGGTGTGGTGACCAATTTGCCGGAGCGCGACACGCATGGCGAGCGTTTCGATTTCCGCGTCGAGCGGGTATTGACCCATGGCGCACGCGTGCCGGCACGCATTCGGTTGACCTGGCCAGGGCCGGAATGGCATAGCACGGATATCCCGCGGCGATTGAAAGCAGGCGAGCGCTGGCAATTCACCGTGCGCCTCAAACAGCCGCACGGCATCGCCAATCCGGACGGTTTCGATCACGAGGCCTGGTTGCTGCAGCACAACATACGGGCTACCGGCTATGTGCGTGAAAAGTTGGGTCAGGAAAGGCTGGGCGAAAGTGCCCTGCCGCTTGACCGCATCCAGATCATTCGCGAGCGCATTCGGGAACGCATCAGTCAGTTACTGCCCGATCCTGACGAGGCGGGTGTGATTGCGGCGCTGGTGGTGGGTGACCAGAACGGCATCCCGCATGACCATTGGCGCGTCTACAACCGCACCGGCACCAGTCACCTTATGAGTATTTCCGGTCTGCACATTACCCTGTTCGCCACCCTGATTGGCGGGCTGGTTTATGGCATATGGCGGCATTCTTCTGCGTTGCTCCTGAGGTTGCCCGCGCGGCGCGCGGCGCTGATATGCGGCTGGCTAGCGGCGCTGATATACACGATGCTGGCGGGTTTTCAGATACCGGCGCAGCGCACCCTATACATGCTCTCGGTGCTGGTGGCTGGATTGTGGTTGCAACGTCAGCCGCGTCCGGTCTCATTGCTGTTTCTGTCGCTGTTCGTCGTGCTGTTTTTCGATCCTTGGGCAGTACTGGCGCCGGGGTTCTGGCTTTCGTTTGGCGCGGTGGGAGCCATGATGTGGACAGTGCAGGGCATGCTGAGGCATCCAGGAAAGATCACGGCCTGGGTTCGCACCCAGACGGCCGTCACGATCGCACTGGCGCCGGCCTTGCTGCTGCTGTTTCATCAGGTTTCTCTCGTGTCGCCGCTTGCCAATGCGCTGGCCATTCCTGTGGTCAGTATGGGCGTGGTGCCATTGGCATTCGCCGGCATCTTCGTGCCTCCGCTGTTACACGCAGCATCGTTGTTGATGCAGGGCGTTGAGTCACTGCTGCAATGGTTGTCTGCATTTGGCTGGGCAGCATGGGCTCTGCCTGCGCCGGGTGTGTGGGCGGTGATACTTGCGCTTGCCGGCGTTGCCTGGCTGTTGATGCCGGGCCTGCGTGCACGCTGGTTGGGCGGTTTCATGTTTTTGCCGCTGCTGTTCCCATCCGTTTCAACGCCGCTTGCTGGGACGTTCATGGCGGAAGTGCTGGATGTCGGGCAGGGCACCGCCATCCTGGTTCGCACCGCCAACCACACGCTTCTTTACGACACAGGGCCGGCGCTGGGCGACAATAATGCCGGAGATCAGATTGTGCTGCCGCGTCTGCGCGCACTAGGGGTTTCACATCTGGACGGCCTCGTCCTGACACATGATGACCTCGATCACACAGGCGGAGCCGCTTCTGTGATGCGTGACCAAGAGATCGGCTGGGTGCTGACTTCCCTGCCTGCAGGCCATGCGTTATTGAAGCGCTCATTCATTACTTGTGCGCGCGGCCAGCATTGGCAGTGGGATGGCGTGCGCTTCGAGATTCTGAATCCGCCGGACTACGCTTATGCCCAGCCAGACCGTAGCGACAATAACAAAAGCTGCGTGCTTAAAATCACGCAAGACCGGCAAAGCTTGCTATTGACCGCAGATGCCGAGCGTATTGGTGAACTGGAAATGACCGAGCGTGTGGCGAACAGGCTGCCATCCACCGTATTGCTTGCTGGACACCACGGCAGCAAAACCTCATCCATTGACGAATTCGTCAATGCGGTCAGGCCGCAGCAGGTTGTTTTTAGCATGGGCTGGAGAAACCGTTTCGGTCATCCACATGCGGATGTGGTTCGACGTCTTGCCGAAAGCGGCGCGATTTTTCACCGTACGGACCGCCAGGGCTGGATGCGCCTGACTTTTGCCAACAGTCGGGTCACCTTCGAGCATTGGCGGGATGTGCACAAAAGGTACTGGCAGC
>JAHENE010000169.1 GCA_024643305.1 Thiobacillaceae bacterium
TAGCGGCGCTGTTCATTGATGCTGTTTGCCGCAGAGCCATACAGCTTAACCAGCTTTGCATAATCAATGTCGCCGCCAAAAGATTTCTCAACGGCATTCAGATAGGCTTTATGTCCGTCTGTAGTGAGTTGAACGCGGCTCTTAAGGCGGGAAGCCAGGTCGTTAATAAAGACGTTGGCATATTCAGCATCACGCCGCCCAACCAAGAAAGAAGCAATTAGCTTGGTGTCAGGGTCTATGGCCGTCCAGGTGTAAACATCGCCATAGCCCAATTCGCCCTCATGCTCCTTGGGCACATTCTTTTCCTTCATGCCACAGAAGGCCCAAATTTCATCACACTGAATGCGCTTGCAAGGCAGATCGCGCATTACTTGGTCTTGGTATTCCAAGCAGGCTTGGCCCACATCGGTAAGCAGCTTGGTAACGGTATTAATGGAACAGCCAATTATCCGGGTAACTGAACGCATGGAATTGCCTTCAACCAGCAGGCCAAGGATTTGGGCGCGTTTCTCAAGGCTTAGTTTGTTCATCTTGTTACCCCTCAAGCATTCGTTTCATTATGAATTATATGCATGTGTAACAGTATGTCAAGTACTATGTCATTTCGTTTGTCACCGCTTGTACGTCATTTTTCTCTATGGTATCATTCGCATATATTAATGACCAAAGGGGTGTTTTCATGCCTGACCTGTCAGACGCAATAAAAATCCTTCGTAAAGAAATTGAAGATGTTCGTTCTTCACTCAAGAATAAGGAAAACGCGCTTCGCGTATTGGAAGAGATGTACGCGAAGGAGGCTGGATATGCGCCAGAAAATACAGGTGGGGCAATATCCGCTGAAGGCCTGATTGACTTGAGCGCCGTACAAGATGAAAAACGATCGAGTCGGGTCACATTTATCGATAGCGTGCGCGATGTTATTAGCCGCTTTGGCGACCAGGAGTTTTCAGTTGTTCATACTGAGTTTGCCTTCAACAAACTGGGTATCGAAATTCCTGGGAATACCCCAAGGTCAAGAATCTCTGCGGCATTGGGCAAATTAGAAAAAGAGGGATTCATCGAAATAACAGAAGAAGGTAGCGGGAATACCCCTAACCGCTATCGTTTGCGACGTGAATCTATAGCAACCAAAGAAGAAGCCCCTGGACAGTGACTGGAATCACTATGCAGGGGCTGTTATGCAATCCGTCCCGTGGCAGGGAACGCACCGTAAGCGTTGATTACGGAGAAAGGATGGATTACGTGTCTAGCAAAGCACTCATCAGAATTGCCTAAAGTGCCGCCCGCAAAGTGCTGGAACATTTTGCGGGCTTTGGTACGGTGGTGAGGGCGTCCCTCTGCCACCTACAACCAATTGTCAGACCATTGAAGTATATACGCTCTAATGGTTGTAGGCAACTATCGCCCTCCAATCTGCGATTGGAGAATGAGCATGTTTGCTTATTTAAAACCGAAAAGCGTCTTTGTGCGCCCATATGTCCGTATTCGTTTTGGACGATTGGAGCATGTGTGCCAACACTGGCGCTCGTATCCTGGACAGTTAACGCTGTTTAGTTGACCTTGCAGTACCCGCGCCAGTCTCATCCGCTGGCGCGGCTTTTTCCCATCTAGCCAAAGCTGCCTTTTTCGCAATCTCCGAACGCTCCTCGGCGGTCAATTTTTTTGCCCTAGCCTTCCCGCCTTTCAATCCACCTAGCCGCCCTAATTCCTGGGCGGCTTTGTTCTTTTCGGGCTTCTCGGGCTCAACAGGGGCTTCTCCAGTCGCCTGATCTACAATCGACTTGGCGAGTTGGCTGAGGTCTTTTCTTCCGGTGCTTGAGTGCTTAGGCATAGTGCTTTGAGTATGCACAGCGCCTAGGAGTTCGTCAATCCAGAGCAATTTCAAACTGAGACACTACCAGAACTAGGCCAAAAGTCATAGGGATGGGAAGCGCACCCGTGTTTGTTAGGTATCATCCATTGCCTATAAATCAATCAAACAGGGGAGACGGAACAACATGGAAGAAACCTTTTGAGCATTCGACCTGACGGCCGTGAGCCAAGTGGTCGATGATCACGAATCTGGGCCACCAACGCAGCTTGAATGTGGAACTCGATGCCAGTTCCACAAATCTGGCGCTGGTCAAGCTGGTTGAAATGGAAGACTCGTTTGAGCACTAACTTGGGTATGTCAAACGACGCTACGCCCAATCACACTCAAAAATGGTAGGCAATCCCTGCGGAGATTATGTTGCTGTTCATCGTCCCGGTCTTGCTGGATTTTCCGATGCCGTTCACATGGTCGAAGTCTCCGCGCAAGTCCAGGTTGTCGCTTAACTTGTAGCTGACGCCCAGGCCGAGCAGGGGGAGCACTTCATGCGTCGAAACCTTGCCGCTTGCTGCATCCGCGGGAGCGCCCGCAGACAATTTTGAATCGATAGAAGCTGCGATAACGCCTGCTTTTCCAAAAATCGAGAATTCGTTGCTGACCGGCAATATCGCTAGTGCAGCGACATCGAAACCACCCGCTTTCAGTTCTCCGTTAGCCGTGCCGCCACCAGCATAGCTCGCGTTGTATTTTGATTTGCCAAGGTCGATGTAGCCGGCCTCCAGAGCGAAATTGGGGGAGAAGAGATAGCCGCCTTGCAAACGCCATTGTGCGCTCTTGCCATCATCCTTGCTCGCGAGGCCGGTTGCACCGGCATTGGTCAGGCTGTTGTCGAAGTGGCTTTTGCTCAGCGAAGTGCTGGAGCCGGATACTTCGCCAAGGACATAAAAACCATCTGCAAACGCCGAGGAACTGGCGGCAAGAAGCATCAAGGAAAAAATGGTTGATCGTTTCATTTTTGGTTACCTGTACATGTATTGATGGGACTGGGTTCTGGTTGGCATATGCCTGCCAATGCATCAGCTTTTGTGCATGATCTTTTCCAAATCTTCTTCTACTTCGGCGCGGCGTCCATGGTCGGCATCTTCACGGCCAGAACGCGGGGGGGCGGCAAGAGCCTTTTCCAGATATTCGCGCGCCTTGGCATATTCACCCTGCTCCACAAGAAAATCGCCATAGAAGTAGTTGGGGTCGATGCCACTCGGGTTGGTGTGGAGCGCCTTCGCCAGATATTCGCGAGCCTTGTCCTTGTCGCCGAATCCGATTGGCCAGCCTGGTACCTTGTAATAGAGGCTGCCGAGTGACGAATAGACTGAACCATCCAGAACATTCGGGTTGAGCTTCTCGGCGTGCTCCAGCAGATCGCGCGCATCCCTGACCTTGCCCAAGGCGCTGAGGCCACCGGCGAACTTGGCGTAGCTGCTGAGGATAATGGCTTCCCAGACCATGGGTTCTGCCCGGCCCGGATTGGCGGCGGTGAATTGATGGGCCTTTACCGCAAGTTCCTTGAAGGCGGCTTCCTTCTGGCCTTCGGGGGCTTGATAGTAGGCCTTGGCCCAGCCGTGCTGAAGATCGGTAATGCCATCCATGACGGTATCTGCTGCAGAACCTATTGTTGACCAGCAAAGCAGGACAGCTCCGTAGATAAACGTGGAACGAATATTTTTCATGAGTGATTCCCTTGCTAAATATTGTTTTCGGCAAATGCCCGTGTCTGGTTGTTTTGTTTTCGCAATGCTCCGTCCAAAAGCCTTGGCAACAGGACATTGATCCCAACGAACAGACTTTCCGGCCAGCCGATGTAGTAGTCCTTGCGATCCTGTTCGATCGCTCGAATCACATGGCGTGCCACCAGCTTGGGCTCGTCGGTGTTCATGCCAACCGCCTCCGCCATGAGGCTGATGGCACCTTTATTGAGCTGGGTTTTGGTATAGCGGGGTGCAACGTAAGTGACGCCGACGCCTGTGCCATCCAGTTCGCGCCGCAATGCCTCGGAAAATCCGCGCATGGCAAATTTGCTCGCGGAATAAGTCGTGAAATAGGCAAAGCCGATGCTGCCAAAGACCGAGCCCAGGTTGACGATCAGCCCTTGGCGGCGTGCCGACATCTGTGGCAAAAGAGCCCTAGTGAGTTGCATGGGGACAACTACATTGATGTGCCACAGGGCTTCCATTGCCTCGGGAGACTGCTGGTCGAACAGGCCGAAATAAGTAATGCCGGCGCAATTAATCAGAATGTCGACTCCATTCATGGTTTGCGTCGCGTGTTCGGCCACGAATTTTGCCGCATCAGGGGCAGCCAGGTCGCAAGCGATGGCGAATGCCTTGCCGCCCCGTTCCTCGATTGACTGCGCCAGGGCGTTCAGCTTGTCCGTATCACGGGCAACCAAGGCCAGTTTCGCACCCTTCTCGGCAAGTTCCAGCGCCAGCTCATTGCCAATGCCGCCAAGAGCCCCGGTGATGAGAATGCGTTGTTCGGATATGTTCATTGCACCGACTCCAAGGCAAGAAAAATATTTCCGTACAGGTGATAGAGCGCCTTGGTGCAATGCACAAGGGCCGCCTTGTCTTCCTTCGACTCCAGGCGGTTGACCAGATTGCGGAAGAAATCCACATGTTCGAGATCGAGCGTGCCGTGGCTGGAAAGATACGTGAATGCCTGGTTGGGCAGGCCGAGGGATTGCTGCAGCGTCTTGGCGGCGTTGACTGCCAACTGGACGCTGGTGCCTTCGAGCACGTGCACCATGCCGAAGAAACCCACAGGATTGCCGCGGGCGACCGTGTCGTAGGCGTAGGC